>PLXK01000133.1 GCA_003151415.1 Bacteroidota bacterium | reverse complement strand
GCTTAATTTTGTATGCGATTTAAAACCCTTAAGTCCACCATCCATGAAAGATACCGGTTCGTTGAGAAGATTGCTCAGGCCGGCAGGTATTGTTCAGGGATATTCTAACCTAACCCAACTCTTATGAAAAAAGCAAGAATCTTATTTGTTTCGCAGGAGATTAGCCCTTATCTTGAAGAAACGCCGATGGGACACATTGGTCGTTTTCTGCCGCAGGGGATTCAGGAAAGAGGGAAAGAAATCAGGACCTTTATGCCGCGTTATGGTTGCATCAACGAAAGAAGAAACCAGTTGCATGAAGTGATCCGGCTTTCGGGAATGAATTTGATCATCAGCGATACCGATCACCCGCTGATCATCAAGGTTGCTTCTATTCAGAGTGCACGCATGCAGGTTTATTTTATTGACAATGAAGAATATTTTCAGAGAAAGTTTATTCTCACCGATAAAAACAACAAGCAATTTGACGACAATGACGAGCGGGCCATCTTTTTCTGCCGCGGTGTGATTGAAACGGTGAAAAAACTGGGATGGGCTCCTGATATCGTCCATTGCCATGGATGGATGTCGGCACTCATGCCAGTTTATCTCAAGCGCTGTTTCCGCGACAACCCTCTTTTTGCCGACACCAAGGTGATTTACTCGGTATATGAAGATGACTTCGCGAATCCGTTTGAAAAAGACTTTACCAAAAAGATGATGTTTGATGGTATTGAAAAGGGAGATCTGGACGTTTTGAAAGTTCCTTCATTTGTGAACCTTACCAAACATGCCATTCAGTTTTCTGATGCTGTCATTATCGGTGCCCAGAAGATCAATCCCGAAATCACGAAATATCTCAAGAAGCTGGATAAACCGGTCTTGAACTTCCACGACAAGGATGATTACATCGATGCTTACAATACATTTTATGAAGAAGTGCTGGAATTAGAGCCGATATTGGCAGATTGATTTATTCGTATGAGAAAGAGAACATGGATGACAAAAATTTTGCGGGCGCCTTTGCCCGCTAAATTTTTTTTAAGTACTACCGCTCTGGCACTTCTGTGCCTGGCTTCGTGTCAGAAAGATACCAATGTGGGATTGAAAGTTCAGCCTGCCGGAGATTTGTTGAATACCAAAGTGTCTGATACCACTTCGCTTGTCAGCTGGACAAAAACAGAAGACCCGCTCCATACCGGGGGCGGACTTTCGTATTTTGTTCTGGGCAACTATTGGGACCCGATTTTCGGAAAAGCAAGTGCTTCCATTTACACCCAGTTTGTTTTGCCCGGTGCCACTGTGAACGTCGATTTTGATCTTGGGCATGTCAATAAAAATCTGAGCTGTGATTCTCTGGTCATGACCCTGGCCTACATTGGCACGTCTTATGGCGATACCACCACGGCCCAAACCGTGAAGGTGTTTCAACTGGCTGATGACATCGTTGTCAATGTTCCACACCGTTCGGATACTGTTGTCCGCTGCAATCCTGTGCCGGTTGGCGTGAAAACATTTTATCCGACCCCCAACACAAAAAATATTCTGAAAGGAAACCGGGTGGGTACTCACATCCGTATTCCCATCGACCCGGGAATCGGACAATGGATTCTGGATCAAAGCGGTCAGCTTCCGCTCTCCAGCGATGCGAGTTTTGTAAGCTTTATCAAAGGCTTTAAAATACAGTCTACAGCCAACCTGACAAAATCCGGTCAAGGTGCAATGATTTACCTTCCGATGACTGATACGCTGACTCATCTGACTCTTTATTACAAAAATCACGACATTCCGGCTCCGGGAGATTCGACACTTAGTTTTAGTTTTGAAGTGAATGGCAATGCAGCCCGTTTTGCGCATTTCGATCACGATTACAGCGGAGCTGATCCCGTTATACAGGCCGAACTGGCCGGAGCCGCCCATGCCACGCCCTCTACATATCCCAGCTGGCTGCCTGCCATAACCCCCGGCAACGAGCCGCTTGTTTTTGTATCCTCTCTTTCGGGTCTGAAAGTCAAGATAGATTTTCCCAATATCATGAACTGGACAAAGGCGGGACCGATATCGGTGAACAAAGCCGAACTTACAGTCAAGATTCTTCCGGGTCTTCCCGGGGTTTATCCGGTTTATGCACCTGTGCAGCAACTGGCCCTTGTCAGCGTGGATTCTCTTGGCCAGGAAGTCATTGTTGTGGATAATATTGAAGGGACAGATTATTTTGGCGGCACCTACGATGCCGTTAACAATCAATATGTGTTTCATCTGAACCGGTATATTCAGCAGATACTGACAGGAAAACAAAGGAACCTGGGGCTTTACCTGGTTGCAACCAGTTCTGCCGTTGCGGCAAACCGGGTTGTTCTTGGCGGAGCCAACAACACCTCAGGCTACAAAATGAACCTGCGTCTGGCCTATACCCGAACTCAATAAAACTGACACCATGTGTGGAATCGTTGCGTACATCGGCAATAAACAAGCTTATCCCATCCTCATTAAAGGCCTTCACCGCCTGGAATACAGGGGCTATGACAGTGCAGGAATAGCCCTGCTGGATCAGGGAATGAATGTGTTCAAATGCAAAGGAAAAGTTTCCGATCTCGAAAAATTTACCGAAGGAAAAAACAAAAGCGGTACGATCGGAATTGCACACACCCGCTGGGCAACTCACGGCGAGCCCAATGACATCAATGCTCACCCGCATTTTTCTGAATCGCGCGACCTGGTGTTGATCCACAACGGCATCATCGAGAATTATTCGTCCATCAAACAGGAGCTGAAAAGCCGCGGACATCATTTCGAAAGCGATACCGATACCGAAGTGCTCATCCACCTTATCGAAGAAGTTCAGCTCAAAGACAAGCTGAGCCTGGCAGATGCAGTCAGACAGGCACTGAGCAAAGTAGTCGGAGCGTATGCGATCGTCGTGCTTTCCAAAAACAACCCGGATGAACTCATTGCCGCCAAGAAAGGCAGTCCGCTGGTTATCGGAATCGGGAAAGAGGAGTTCTATGTGGCATCGGATGCGACCCCCATTGTGGAATACACCAAAGACGTTGTTTATCTCGAAGACGAAGAAATCGCCATTATCCCGCGCAACGGCGAATTGAAAATAAAAACCATCAAGAACAAACCAAAGACTCCGACGGTGTCTCAGCTTGAAATCAATCTCGAAACAATTGAAAAAGGCGGTTTCGAACACTTCATGCTCAAGGAAATTTATGAGCAGCCCCGTTCCGTGAGAGATTGCATGCGGGGAAGACTCAATATCGGAAAAGGAATTGTTCAGCTGGGAGGCATAGCCGAATACGAACAGAAATTTCTCAATGCCAAACGAATCATTTTTGTTGCCTGTGGCACTTCCTGGCATGCAGGACTTGTCGGGGAATATCTTTTTGAAGACCTGACCCGGATTCCGGTGGAAGTTGAGTATGCTTCCGAGTTTCGCTACCGCAACCCGATCATCTACGAGGATGATGTGGTTATCTGTATTTCCCAGTCGGGCGAAACAGCCGATACGCTTGCGGCAATCGCACTTGCCAAATCCAAAGGCGCTACAATTATCGGTATTTGCAATGTGGTGGGGTCTTCCATCCCGCGGGCTACAGATGCCGGTGTTTATACCCATGCCGGCCCGGAAATCGGAG
>PLXK01000238.1 GCA_003151415.1 Bacteroidota bacterium | reverse complement strand
TTAAGGCTTCCCTCACGCAAAAAAAAGTTGGTACATCGATCTTACTCAGTTTCGAACACCCGCGTATTGAAGTTAAAACGCCTCCTCTTCCTTGTGAGCCTCATTTCTGTTTTGCCGCATCCTTTTTATGCGCAGCAGGACTCGTCCCGTTTGTCCCGGTTGGAGATTAAGTCCCTGACCATAACCGGAAACAAAACCACCAAAGAACATATCATTCAGCGCGAACTTACTTTTCACCTGGGCGATTCGCTGAGCTTTGCACAACTTGAAAAGGAATGCAGTGACAGCCGGCAGAATCTGCTGAACACATCGCTCTTTAATTTTGTGACAATTGTTTTCGATGCTGATTCCTCCGGAGGGGTTCGGGTGCATATAGATTGCAAAGAACGCTGGTATACGTGGCCCGTTCCCATCTTTGAATTCTATGAGCAGAATTTCAATACCTGGTGGAAAAACCCCACGCTCAACCGCATGGATTACGGAATCAATCTGAACCGATACAACTTCCTGGGCAGAAAACAAATTCTCAGTCTGATCCTGCGTCTGGGCTACGCCGAACAATACGGATTCAGCTACAGCATACCCTACATCGACAAGAAGCAGCGAAACGGATTGATTTTTAGCCTGCTTTATTCGCGCACACACGAGATCCCTTACATCTGTTTCAACAACGTGTATGTCTATTATAAGGACAATTCGAACTACGTGCGCAATGATCTGGGGGCGAGAGCAGCCTATACCTACCGGTTGGGAATTTACAACACCTTTGTTGCCGATCTGAGGTACAATCAGGTGCACATTGCCGATACGGTCAGGAAATTGTCCGATGTTTATCTCAGCCGGGGTTTTGCGACCATGAATTATTTGTCTGTGAATCTTGGATTCATCCGCGACCTGCGCGATTCGAAACCTTTTCCGCTGAAAGGTTCTTATCTCAATGTGGCCTTGAATAAAACCGGTTTGGGCCTGCTCAACAATGAGCAACCCGATTTTTGGCAGCTTGCCTTTACCCTCAGAAAATACTGGAAGCTGAATGAAAGACTGTATGCCGGAACGGCTTTCAAAACGAGGTGGACGGGAAACGGAAATGTGCCCTTTTATCTCCAGACACCGGTTGGATACCGCGATTATGTGAGGGGATATGAATATTATGTGGTCGAAGGGCAAAGCTACGGCATTCTAAAAAATGAATTGCGTTATCAGATCGTAAAGCCGCATGTAAAGAAAATACCTTTCTTACCTTTGGAAAAATTCAATACCTTTCATTATGCATTCTATGCGGGAGTGTTTGCCGACATCGGATATGTACAGACGTTACATGTACAACCGCTGATGATGAATTCGCTGAGCAATGCAACGCTTTACGGGTATGGAGTTGGAATTGATTTTGTAACCTATTATGACCTTGTGATGCGGGTCGAATATTCTTTTAATAAAATGGGAGAGAATGGTTTGTTTCTGCATTTCAATTCGCCTTTGTAAGCATCTAAAAATAAAACAATGAAAATTGCAATTTACGGCAGAACGGTTCCTGAGAATAAAACGGCCTGCGTGCGTGACCTTTTCAACGAGCTCGAAAAACACAAACTGGGTATCTTCGTGCACGCCTCGCTGTTCGAATATATCAGCGATGAGTTAAGCCTGACCAAAGAGGTGGAACTCTTTCGCGGACACGATGACATCAAGGGTAAGGTGGATTTTATGATTTGTCTGGGCGGAGACGGAACCATGCTCGATGCCCTTGCATTCATTCGGAATTCGGGTATTCCGGTTCTGGGTATCAATACCGGGCGCCTGGGCTTTCTGGCTGCCGTTGCAAGCAATGAAGTGGTTGAAGCTGTGGATGCCCTGCTGCACAAAAAATATTCGCTTGATAAAAGGTCGCTGCTGAAGGTGAACAGCACGAACGATGTCTTCGGATCGGTGAATTACGCCCTCAATGAGCTCACGATCCTGAAGAAAGATTCTTCTGCCATGATGACCATCCACACCTACATCAATGGAGATTTTCTGAATTCATATTGGGCCGATGGACTGATTATTTCCACCCCGACAGGCTCAACAGCCTATTCATTGAGTTGTGGCGGACCCATCATGGTGCCCGATTCGAAGAGCTTTATCATTACGCCCATTTCACCGCATAATCTGAATGTCCGTCCGTTGATTATTTCAGACGACAGCATTGTGACCCTGCGCGTGGAAGGCCGCAGCAGCGAGTTTCTTGTTTCACTCGATTCGCGGACAGCCGTTTTTCCCGCCGCGGAAATAATTACCGTAACCAAACAGGATTTCAAATTCAATCTGCTGAAACTCAAAAACACGAATTTCTTCAATACCATCCGCAACAAACTCATGTGGGGCCATGATAAAAGGAATTAAGGTGATGGCTTGGGCGTGTCTTCCGATAAAAAAAAGGGGGGCCGGCTTTTCGGCACTCGTTTCCCGATAAAAAATCGGGAGAGCTCAGACAATGCCGATAGCTATCGGGATGCCTCAATCCGTCACACAAAAAAAGAAATCCGGGTTGAAATTCGCGGCAGGGTGTTCTTTCTCGTGGTGTCGGGCACAGAATGAAAGTTTTCAACCCCTCCTTTAGCCAACACCCCAACACTTTCGCACTCTTTCTCCGCTCTGTTTCTGTTTCTCAATTATCCGTATATTTCGGCTGAATTAGCAAATAAAAAAATGCAAAAGAATGTAACCATTGTTGGAGCCGGGCTGGTGGGTTCGCTTCTTTCCATTTATATGGCAAAAAGAGGGTATAAGGTCAGTGTGTTCGAGCGGCGGGCAGATATGCGGACGGCCAGAATTTCGGCAGGCAAATCCATAAACCTGGCTTTGAGTGACCGGGGCTGGAGAGGACTGGAAGGTGTTGGCATTGCCGAGGAGATCAGGAGTATTGCCATTCCCATGTATGGACGATCCATTCATCACCGCGACGGGTCAACGGCATTCCAGCCCTACGGCAAAAAGGAACAGGCCATTTATTCGGTTTCCCGCGCAGGGATCAACATGAAGCTTATGGACCTGGCCGATCAGCAAGAACATGTGAGACTTTTTTTTGAAGAACGCTGCACACACATCGACAGGAAAAACCAAACCGTTTCGTTTGACAATGACAAAACAAAGGCGACAACACACATCCAAAGCGATCTGATTTTTGGTTCTGACGGAGCGTTTTCCGCTTCCCGTTTGAGCATGCAGCTGACCAGCGACCGTTTTGAATACAATCAGCATTACATCGGTGCCGGATACAAGGAACTTCATATTCCAGCAGGCGAAAACGGGGCATTCCGTCTTGAAAAGAACGCCCTGCACATCTGGCCCCGGGGAAGTTTCATGATGATTGCCCTGCCGAATTCGGATGGAAGTTTTACCTGTACGCTTTTTATTCCTTTTGAAGGAGAGAAATCGTTTAGTGCGCTCCGGACAAAAGAACAAGTGAAGAAATTTTTTGAAGAGGAGTTTCCGGATGCCGCAGCGCTGATGCCGGCCTTGCTCGACGATTTTTTTGCAAACCCGGCAGCTTCACTTGTCACCGTGAAATGCTGGCCCTGGACATTTGATGACCGTATTGCCCTGATTGGGGATGCTGCACATGCCATTGTTCCGTTTTACGGACAGGGTATGAATTGCGGTTTTGAAGACTGTGTGGTACTGAACAGACTCATCGACAAACACAAAGAAAACTGGAAAGATATTTTTGCCGAATATCAGAACCTGAGAAAACCAGATGGAGATGCCATCGCCGATCTGGCCATCGCAAATTTTGCAGAAATGCGCGACAAAACCGGAGATGCGAAATTCCTGCTTCAGAAAAAAATAGAAGCCAGATTCAGCGAAAAATATCCGGACAAATGGATTCCGCTTTACTCCATGGTTACCTACAGTCCGGATATCCGTTACTCCATGGCCTTGAAGGAAGGGATGCGCCAGGAAGCCATCATGAATCAGATTATGGGGATTCATAACATAGAAAAGATATGGGATTCGGAAACCATTGAAAATGAAATGCTCCGGCTTATTCAGGACTCTGTTTCTGAATTGCTCGTTTCTGCGCAATGATTTACAACAGAAATCTTCTCATAATCCGGATACTCTTCGAGTGTTTTCGTAAGAAACCCATTTTTGGTATTTACCGTCCTCAGGCGTATATACTCGAGGCGGGAAGTTATTGTACAAACATGCGAATCGAAGAATTCAAAAAAGAAATAAATGCCGGAGAGGCGGTTGTTATCACAGCTGTACTGGAATCTCCGGTGGGTTACGGCAAGCATCTGAAGCCGGGAGTGCTTCTGCGAATCAGAGACGGACTGGACGATGTCGGCAAGGCCATTATTCTGGAGATCATCGGTTACGAAAAAGAAAAGCCGGTTTAACCTCAGTTTGCAGCCTTTGGACAGACTCCTTGAAAAAGCAAAAGGTCATGGTTTTACAAAACTAAATCGTGGAACTTGCACCCCATTGAGGCTAACCTGCTCCATAAACATTTGAAGCGGTCTTATCCACAAATTTTCTCCTTCCTTGCCGTTCATCGATTTGTAAACTACATGCTCCCCGAGTGTCTCGCTGTGACGGGCTATTCCAAGCACCTGATAAAAATTGCCTTTGTAATGACGATAAAGACCGGGCATCAAAATATTCATTGTTTTTTATATTTTTGCTATATTAGCGAATTATCAGGTTAACATTATTGAATAATTATCATTGATACGGTAGAACGACAGAATTGATTTTGCTTTTCAGAATGATTACATTACAGTATGAAAGATCAGATCATCGTCAAGTTTGCTGAAACAGAAGACGAGTTTGCGCAGGTGCATAAACTCAATTATGAAACTTTTGTCGAGGAAATTCCACAGCACAATGGTAATGATGATAGGGTATTGGTGGATAAACTCCACGAAAAAAACCTGTATATAGTTGCACTGGTCAAAGGCGAATTGGTAGGAATGGTGGCCATCAATGAAATCCGTCCGTTTTCTTTGGATCACAAGATACCGGATATTGAAAAACATCTGCCTCCATTTATCAAGGCGTTGGAAATCAGGTTGCTATCCGTAAAACCTACGCGGCGTGGAGGCAAGGTATTCTTTCTTCTGGCAAGAAAAATAGTGGAGTGGGGGCATAAAATGAATTTCAATCTGGTTCTGATTTCAGGGACAACCCGACAGATCAAACTGTATGAAAAAATAGGGTTTACCGGATTTTATAAACTGATAGGAAAAGAAGATGCATTGTATCAGCCGATGTATCTGGATGTGAATAAATTTATTGACGATTATGGAGAAAAATTTCTCGCCGATTAATTTGACTACGGGTCCTGTACTTATTCCAGACGATGTCATGGAAATTTTTGGCCGCACTCCTGTTTCCCACAGGGCTGACGATTTTGTACAGGCATTCAAGAGCCTTCAGCATAAAATATGCAAGGCCACCGGCGCCAAAAACGTGGTGTTTATGACCGGCTCGGGCACCCTGGCCAATGAAGCCATGATCGCACAACTGAAAATTTCGGACAAAAAAGGGTTGATTCTCACCAACGGTGAGTTTGGAAACCGTTTGTTGAACCAAAGTGAAAAACAACAACTGAAATTTGAAGTCTACCGCAAAGTGTGGGGCGAAGAATACCAAATGCAGGAGGTGGAGAAAATGCTGGCCACGAAAGACTTCGGTTGGATGCTCTTTACTTATTGTGAATCTTCCACCGGTTGTTTGGCCGATCTTCCCGCACTCACAGCCCTTGGAAAGAAATACAACGTAAAAGTTTGTGTGGATGCCATGAGCGCCATCGGAAACATTCCCCTGCAGCTGGATGGTATTTCCCTGGCCACCTGTTCAAGTGGAAAAGGACTCGCTTCAATCCCCGGTGTTGCCATTGTTTTTACCGATACCGTACTTCTTCCTCATCCGGCAATACCAACTTATATCGATCTGGGCCATTATTTCCATACCAGCGGAATCCCCTTTACGATTTCCTCCAATCTGATCATGGCTTTGAATAAGGCGGTTGATTATTCGCTTCGGGAATCGAGAACAAAAAAAATCGGAGAATTGTCGAAACTTCTTCTTGAGAAAATATTGAAAGTGCCTGGGGTGAAACTCATCAATAAGGATTATCGTTTCCCGACCCACATCACCACAATTGTTCCGGAAGGAATCAGTTCAGTTGTTCTGGGCGATGCCATAAAAGCTGCAGGTGTTGAAACAAGCTACAACAGCGGCTACCTGAAAGAGCGCAATCAACTCCAGATTTCGATCATGGGAGAGCATTCTGAACAGGATATCGATTGTTTTGTAAAGGAACTGGAATCCGCCCTTCGGAAAATAAACAAGAAAACCAGCGTTAACGTCTGAGTTCAGGAAAGAAAAGGATTGTTCTTTTTCTCATGGCCTATTGTGGTCACCGGGCCGTGACCCGAATATACTTTAAAATCATCGCCCAGGGTAAACAGCTTGGTTTTGATGCTCCGGATCAGCGTGTCTGAATCTCCCCCCGGCAAATCGCTTCGTCCGATTCCTTCTCTGAACAAGACATCTCCTGCAATTGCAAATTTTTGATCGTAATTGATAAAACAGATGCTTCCGGGTGAATGTCCCGGCGCAAAAACAATATCCAGAATTGAATTCCCGAAGAGAATCTGATGACCTTCTTCCAGATAACTGGATGGCAACGGCGAAGCTTCGGCATTCAGATTGTAAAGCCTGGCAACCTGCATGAGCGAATTCAATACCTCCAGATCGAATGCGTTGATCTCCAGACCCAGCTTGTATTTTTCGGAAATGAACTTATTGCCAAAAACATGGTCGATATGACAATGTGTATTGAGCAGATGGGTTGGAACGAGTCCATTGGATTCAATAAACTGCGACAATTCGTGCCTTTCCGCATCATCATAACATCCGGGATCAATGATCACGCAGGATTTGCTTTCGTCATGGAGAATATAGGTGTTTTCACTAAAGGGGTTGAACGTAAAACTCTGTATTTGAACCATATTTCCTGATATTTAGCACAAAATTACCGAATTGTTTTGAGCTTTTCCCTTCTTCGTTCAGACAAAGAGTCGTAAATTAGCTTTCTCTGGGAGAATGGAATTTTCGGGGAATAAAGATTGCCGCTTGTCAAAATACACAAGGATGTCTTTTTGCATCCTTTCATTAATTTTATTCACGAGTATGAACGGGCCGATTCGAAATACACTGCGCAAATTTCTCCTCTCGCTTTCCTTTACTCTTCTCTCTTTTCTTGTTTCAGCACAATTCTACAGCGGATCACAAATGGAATTCGGAAAAAACCGGGTTCAGTACAAAAACTTTATCTGGTCGGTATATAAATTTGAGAAATACGAAACGTATTTCAATGTAGGTGGAAAGGAAATTGCGGTCTATACGGCTCATGCCGCAAAAAAATACGTCGAAGAAATAGAAAAGTTCCTGGATCATTCCACCGATCAGAAAATTCAATTTATCGTTTACAATAAATATGAAGATTACCGGCAAAGCAATATCGGTCTGGAAGGAGAAACGAATTACAACGTAGGCGGAGTTACCCATATAGTCGGCCGAAAGGTCTTTATTTATTTTGACGGCGACCACCGCAAGCTCGATGAACAGATCCGGGCCGGAGTCACCGAAGTGCTGGTGAATGACCTGATGTACGGCGGCGACCTGAAGGATATGCTCAAGAACTCCACCCTGTTGAACCTGCCTGAATGGTACACCAAGGGAATCATTTCTTATGTTTCAAAAAAATGGGATACGGATCTGGATAACCGGGTAAGAGACGGGGTGAACAGCGGGAAATACAAAAAGCTCAACCGTCTGGCCGGACAGGATGCAACCATTGCAGGACATTCTTTGTGGAACTACATCGTAGAAACCTATGGCGAAGGTGTTGTGTCGAATATCCTCTATATGACCAAGGTCAGCCGCAATATTGAAAGCTCCTTTCTCTTTGTGCTCGGTGTTTCCACCAAAAACCTGACCAGTGACTGGATGTCCTATTATTCGGATCGCTACCGGTATGCGGATTCCACTTCTGTCCTGCCCAAAGTCCCGGAATTGCTCAAGCCCAGAAAAGTAAAGGCCTCGCGTGTATACAGCCAGTTAAAAGTGAGTCCCGATGGCAAATATGTAACCTATGTGACAAATGAAATGGGGAAAGTGAAATTCTATCTCTACAATCTGGAAACAAAAAAGAAAAAGAGAATTCTAAAATACGGTCACAAAATGGACAGGATCAATGATTACACGTATCCTGTTGTTGCCTGGCACCCTTCCGGGAAATTATTTGCCTATATTTCTGAAACCAACGGACGGACATTCCTGACCCTGTATACGATTGAGACCCATGAAAAGGAATCAAGACCGATGGATAATTTTGACAAAATTCTGGACTTGTCATACGATGATGAAGGCAAGAAGCTGGTTTTTTCGGCCATGCAAAAAGGACAAAGCGATATTTTTGTTTACACGGTTGCCGGAAACAGTTCAGAACAAATCACAAAAGATATTTACGACGATCTGAATCCCCGTTTTATTAACCATTCCACTGGAATTATTTTTTCTTCAAACCGCAGCAACGACACCATCCGCGGGAATGTGGAAGATTACAAAACCAATCTGCCTCATTTTACAGATCTTTTCATCTACAATTACAAAACCAGATCTAACGTCCTCAGGCGGGTCACAAATACTCCAAGAATCAACGAGGGGATGGCTTCAGATTTTCAGGGCGATAAATTCACTTACCTCAGTGATCAAAACGGAGTGACGAACCGATACATCGGACGATTCGACAGTGCCATTTCTTATGTGGATACCGCAGCTCATTACCGCTATTTTGTTTCTTCAAACCCGGTTACAAACTACGCGCGGAATATCACCGAGCAGGATATGAGCCTTAAAGCAAACAAATACGGCGAGGTCCTTTTTTCCAACGGCAAGTACCACATGTATGTGCGTACCATTGAAGATACGATGGCTTCGGGTAAGGGACCCAAAATGAAAAATACGCCCTACCGCAATGAAACACTTCGGGCGCAGAAAGCAACCAGTTCCGCAGATTCCGCCAAACAGGCTTCCGGAAACAATTCAAGTCTTGTCTTAACCTCCAAGCCGGCTACTCCGCCGATGGATAAGGTGACANNACAGAATACAATTCTCCCAAGGACACTTCCGGAGTGAACATAAACAATTACAATTTCAACAAGACTCCAAAGAAAGAGGCAGGGCCGACAACCAATAAGACCGAGCTCACACAAAAAGATTCAATCCCTCACCGCGATACACTCTCCACAAAAAAGGACGACTTCTTTCTCCCGCTTCAGCGCAATTACAAAATTCAATATGCCACCGAGTATGTAGTCACCCAGCTGGACAATAATTTTCTCAACGCCGGTTATCAGAAATTTACGGGGGGAGGCAGCCCGATATACATGAACCCTGGAATCAACGGTTTGTTTAAAATCGGAATGACTGACCTTCTGGAAGACAAAAAAATTGTCGGCGGGTTTCGTATAGCAGCCGATTTAAGCAGCAACGAATTTATTCTGAGTTACGATGACCGCACGAAACGACTGGACAAGCAACTCGTTCTCCACAGGGAGTCGCTTTCCAATGTGACCGATGGTAACGGAGATCTTTTGAAAATTCATACCAATGAAGCCATTTACCGGTTGCGCTGGCCTTTCAGCGAGGTGACCAGACTGGGCGGCAGCCTGACTTACCGGAATGACCAGACTGTTTATCTGGCAACGGATGATGCCAATCTTGCAAAACCGTATACTTATGCCAACTGGGCTGAAGCGAAACTCGAATATGTGTTCGACAATACCATCCAGAAAGGATTGAATCTTTACAACGGTTTGCGATTCAAATTGTTTGCGGAATATTACAAACAGATTGATGCGCAAAGTTCGGATATGACAGTATTGGGTCTGGATATCAGACATTATACCAAAATACACCGTGACCTGATCTGGGCCAATCGTTTTTCGGCCAGCACCTCTCTTGGCAGCCAGAAACTGATTTATTACATGGGTGGTGTGGACAACTGGTTCAATCCGAAATTTGATAATTCGGTGCGCGTTGCTACGGATCAGAATTATGCCTTCCAGACCATTGCCACCCCCATGCGCGGATTCTACCAGAATATCCGGAATGGAAACAGTTTCGCTTTGTTCAACAGCGAAATCCGCTGGCCTATATTCAAGTACCTCATTGGCCGGCCCATCCGGTCTGACATGATCAATAACTTCCAGATAATCGGATTCGGCGACCTCGGTACAGCATGGAATGGAAATTCTCCGTACTCTTCAGAAAATTCGCTCAACACGACAATTATGGGCGGTAATTTTGGAAACCCGATTACAGTGACTTTGCAAAACCACACCAACCCAATTGTGGGTGGTTATGGTGTTGGATTCCGGACAAGAATCTTCGGCTATTTTGTGCGTCTTGATTTTGCCAGAGGCGTAGAAGACGGTGTTATTCTTCCCCGCATCACGTACCTTTCCTTTACTCAGGACTTCTAACCGGATTATTTACGATGAAAAAAACGGCTATGGATACGACTACTATTCTTGTTCTTCTTCTTGTGGGATTGGCCGCTGGCGTACTCAGTGGCATGGTGGGGGTGGGTGGAGGAATCATCATCGTGCCGGCGCTCGTTTATTTTCTGGGTTATTCGCAACTGAATGCGCAAGGGACCTCTCTTGCTGTACTGCTTTTGCCGGCGGGAATTTTCGCGGTGCTGAACTATTATAAAGGGGGCTATGTAAATCCGTATTCGACACTGCTTATTGCGCTGACATTTACCATCGGCGGTTATTTCGGATCAAAAATCAGCGTCTCCCTGGATCAGGCCACCGTGAAAAAAGTGTTTGCTACGATGCTGCTGCTGGTCAGTTTGAAAATGTTTTTTGGTAAGTAATCGAAATCGTGAAAAAAATCCTTGACCTTATAAAAGAACGCGCTGTGCAGCTTTTGCCGGAAATTATTTCCATTCGCAGAATGCTGCATGAACAACCCGAATTGTCTTTTCAGGAATTCAGGACAGCGGCGTTTGTCGGGGAAATTCTCGGAAAATATGGCATCCCTTTTAAATCCGGAATCGCCGGTACCGGTATCGTTGCCGAGATACAGGGAGTGAATCCCTCCAGACAAACGCTTGCGTTAAGAGCCGATATGGACGCGCTCCCGATTCAGGAAAAAAATACGACCTCCTACTGTTCAAAGAATGCCGGGGTCATGCACGCTTGCGGACATGACGCACATACCGCTTCTCTGCTTGGGGCAGCGAAAATTCTTCATGAAATCAGGCACGAGTTTGAAGGCACTGTCCGATTGATTTTTCAACCGGGAGAAGAAAAATTGCCGGGTGGCGCATCCCTGATGATTAAAGCCGGGGTGTTGGAGAATCCAGTACCCTCTGCGATTCTGGCACAACATGTTTTTCCGTCGATGGAAACCGGTAAAGTCGGATTCCGCAAAGGCATGTATATGGCATCTACCGATGAACTTTACCTGACCGTTAAAGGCAAGGGCGGGCATGCGGCAATGCCCGAGGACTATATTAACCCGATTTACATCGCTTCTGAAATTTTGCGTGAATTGAATCTTGCATTCAGCACAAATACCCCGGCCCCGACCGTGCTTGCTTTTGGCAGGTTTGTGGCAGAGGGCGCAACCAATGTGATTCCTGCTGAAGTGAAAATTGAAGGAACATTCCGTACCCTGGATGAGAAATGGAGAGCGCAGGCGCATGCCAAAATGATTGCTCTTGCGGAAAAAACAGCAGTCCGAATGAAGGGCGAGTGTATCTTTGAAGTAAGACGCGGTTATCCTTTTCTGGTCAATGAAGAAGCAATAACAGAACGAGCAATAGCCTGTGCCAAAACATACCTGGGGACGGCGAATGTCGAGGAATTGCCTTTGAGGATGACTGCTGAAGATTTTGCATTTTATTCGCAGCAGATACCCGCTTGTTTTTACAGATTGGGAACAGGCAACAAAGAAAAAGGAATCACCTCTGGTGTGCATACGGCCACATTTGATATTGATGAAAAATCACTGTCCATTGGTGCGGGACTGATGTGCTGGATTGCCTACAATGAATTGAAAATGGAGAGCGACCACCAAGCCCTTAAACCGTGATTTAAAAACAGAACGAAACGTGAAGACAGCCACAGACCACATGCATAAAACGCCTCTTGAGCAAGGAATCATGCTTCCTCTGATGGAAGAATTTTACACCATTCAGGGAGAAGGGTTTCATACCGGAAAGCCCGCTTATTTTGTCCGTATCGGTGGCTGTGATGTAGGCTGCCACTGGTGTGATGTGAAGGAAAGCTGGGATGCCGCATTGCACCCCTCCACATCGGTTGACCGGATTGTTTCCAATGCAGCCGGCTTTCCAG
>PLXK01000216.1 GCA_003151415.1 Bacteroidota bacterium | reverse complement strand
TACAAAGCACATTGGTCTGGCTGGACTGGGAAGAACTAAGTCCAACACCGGGCTGGGTAAGTGTGAAAATCTGTGATGTGGTACATCCGTTTGCATCATGAATGGTACAGGTATTTGCACCTGCAGAAAGACCTGTTGCTGTTGTTGTTCCCTGACCTCCACCAGGGGCAGGGCTCCATGTATATGAATATCCTCCGGCCCCATTGGCAGCAGCAACCGTTGCTGCACCGGTGGCGTTTCCGGTACAAAGCACATTGGTCTGGCTGGATTGGGAAGAGCTGAGTGCCACTGCAGGTTGTGTTAGTGTGAAGACCTGCGATGTGGGGCAACCGTTTGCATCATGAATGGTACACGTATTGGCTCCTGCCGAAAGTCCTGTTGCCGTTGTTGTTCCTTGTCCTCCGCCCGGTGCCGGACTCCAGGTATATGAATATCCTCCGGCACCATTGGCTGCAGCAACCGTTGCCGCACCTGTGGTGTTTCCGGTACAAAGTACATTGGTCTGGCTGGATTGGGAAGAGCTCAGCGCAACTGCCGGTTGAGTGAGCGTAAACACCTGTGAACTTGCGCATCCGTTTGCATCATGAATGGTACACGTATTGGCGCCTGAAGAAAGTCCTGTTGCCGTTACCGTTCCTTGTCCACCGCCCGGCGCAGGGCTCCAGGTGTAGGTATATCCTCCGGCACCATTGGCTGCAGAAACAGTAGCAGCACCTGTCGCATTTCCATGACAAAGCACATTGGTCTGAGACACTTGTCCAGAGGTCAGTGCCGAAGGTTCAGAGATCACAGCGGTTGGGGAATTCTGGCATCCATTGGCATCTGTAATTACACAGGTATAGGTTGCAGCGCAAAGTGAGCTGGCTGTGGCAGCTGTCCCTCCGCCACCCGACCAGGCATAGGTATATGTACCTGCACCTGTTCCACCCGAAGGGGTAACGGTAGCAGAACCATTGCATGCACCGTTACAATTAACGTTTGTAGGAGAAATGCTTCCTCCGACTGTGTTGGGGGCGGCGTTGATTGTAAATGTGTTTACATCCGTGTATGCAAAGGGACATGTAACAGAGCCGGAAACGCTAACGGTATATGTTCCGGGGTCGAGGTTGCCGACTGTTTGTGTACTCGATCCTTCACTCCAGGAATAGGAGTAGGGTGCTCCACAAAAACTCACTGTTGCTGTACACGAGCCTTTAACCGCACAGGTAGGTTGTGTTACAGAAAGACTAAGTCCGCTGGAACCCAGACTGCAAGTGGCCACAGAAATGGCAGTTGCAAATGGACTTGCTCCTCTTGTTCCACCACAGGCATAGAGTTCTCCGCTTTTTGCCCAGGCCATATCGGTGACTACATCGGGAAGGCCACCGATATTGCCGATGGAGTTCAGGTTGGCATCAAAGATTTCAATGGTACCGTTAGAACCCACATATACATTTCCGCATTTGTCACAAACAATACCACTGTTCACGCTGCCTAATGAATTACTTCCCCCAGGAACAGCGGCACTGGCCTTGTGAGCACCTGTAAGCAAATCCCATTTGTCAACTACGGCTCCATCGGTTGTATATAGAAATGTGCAGGAAGAAGCAATACCGTTCATTCCGGTGGATACACCGGCTTTGGGATCTCCATCGGCAAAATGGTAACCGGTGTTGACTGTAAATATTCTCGAAAAACCACTTGAAGGATCAACACAGATCAACGTGTTGAGATTACCTGAAGTTGCCGCGCCTGTTCTTGTGGCCGGTGAATTGGGATCGGAACAAAGGTGGTAAAGAAGCCCGCTTGGTGCCCAGAAAGATGAAATGATATCGCCCAGCGCATCATCTTCGTGTGTGGCGCCTTCTACACCGGTGGCTGTATTGACAATTCCATAGCTGCTGACATTGTAGTAAACAGTTCCGTTATAAAATCCTCCACCCGACTGAATCAGGTTACTTTGATTACAGTCGAACGTGATGTCCCACGATTCCCACAAATCCTGTGACGAAAGGCCGCCGGTATTGGTTCCCCAAAGCAGGAAAGAGGCAGTGGGATCCACTTTTATGGTGTTGTAGGTCGATCCAAAAGCAGCTCCCAAACCTTCTGAGAGATAAACATTGTTGGAATTGTCAGCGCCAATATCCCCCTGGGAAGCATTGTTATAGTTGAAATCACCGAAAAGATTCATCGTCCACTGAAGGGCTCCGGCCGAATTGAATTTTTGGGCATATGTGCCGTGCCCTGCATCCGATGAATAAACGAAAAGGTCACTGGCCGGATCGGTAGCTATATCAAGTGTGGTTTCTTTAATTAATGTAGGCGGACCAACAGTCCAGGGATCGATGATGGTGGTTTGTGTTATTTTTTCATCTCCGGAGGCAAGTTTGAAACCAATGGTGTTTTTTGCAAGAACAGAGAATGAAGAACCCAGTTTTTCTCCCGAAGAAACAGAACCCAAAAAGGTCTCCGGAGCGTGATCCGTGATGTTGCCAATGTTTGTCGGAAGAATAATATTCTTATCTGCATCTTGTCTGAGGTCTGTTCCTGTGTATACCATTTTAATCATGTTCGGATCGGCGCCGGGATGCAAAATGCAGGCATATTCAAGTCCTGAACCATCGTGAATGGTGTACTCGATATCGATATTCGGATAAATATTTTTGTAAGTAATTTTTTGAAAGCCGCGGACGTGGCCAATGATTTTATTTTTGTCCTTCAGCGGATTGTAATAGCTGAAATAATTACTCAAGACGTTAGCCGGATCAATTTGAACCTGCGGGTCTGATCCCGCCCAGTTCATTTGAACATGAGACAGGTGTGGAATGTAATGATCTTTCTTGCCTTCCTTTTCATTTTCTTCATCTTTTAATTCCTTGATGTTGTTTTCTTTCACATATTTTTCCCAGACTCTGTCGGAAACTTTTTCGCGTGAAAACAATTGATAAATCAACCCTTTTTTGGTAAAAAAAACGTCCATGTTGTTGTCCCGGAAGGTGTAGAGAATTTCACTGGCAGGAACACCATCAACATCCTCGCACTGGCCCAGATTTTCGATGTAGGAAAGGCTTCTCGCGTTCCGGGTGGTTTGTAACCAATTGATTCCGTTTTTTCCGCTGCCGCCCCGGTCTACAGGCTTGATGATCTCTTTTTGTCCGCCGGCAGTCACAGGGCCCTGGCTCTTTTTCAGAGCCGGTTCAGATCCAAGTGGTTCAGTAGGCTTTACCTGCTTTACAGCCGTAGCCTTTTCTTTAACGCCCTGGGCCTGAGCCATAAGGGTTGTTAAAAAAATAATAAAGACAATCGTACACTTTCTGAAAATAGTACTTGTTCGGGCCATGAAACAATATTAGAGTGGTGTGTCTGCGATATGAATGCCAAAATTAAAGAAAGTCCGTTGAAAAGACGCAAAATTATCTTGATTGTTCTTCACTGGTCGGGATCTAACGGTCATTCGTCATAAAAAAAACAGGGTTCTGCGTGTTTGTTTTACGCAAAATCCGGCAAAAGGTTATCTTATCCTGATAGATAAGCTGACCTTTACCCTTAGCAGAGCATCGGCCAGCAAAAATCCGGAACTAAACATCAGTTTACTTCCGGATTTCGGGGTAAAGCAAAAAGAAGAATGAAGACAATACCTATTGCGTTCGGATCAGCATGATAAATCCGGTTTTATCAAATGTTTTCCCGTCTTCTCCTTTGGCATGAATCAGGTAATAATAGGTC
>PLXK01000142.1 GCA_003151415.1 Bacteroidota bacterium | reverse complement strand
GATCATGTAAATGTCTTTTTCGCCAAATCCACCCGGGCGGGCAGAGGAGTAATACGCTCTCTTACCGTCGGGCGTAGCTACAAAAAACACATCGTCGTCCGTTGTATTGATCGGGTAACCCAGGTTAAGCGGCTCAGACCATTTGTTGGAATCCGGTCTGAGTGTGGAAACGAAAATGTCAAAACCTCCCATGGTTTTATGTCCTCTTGAACTGAAAAACAAATCGACTTTGTTCGGGTGGATGAATGGGCTGTCCTCATCGTATTCGGTATTGATTGTCGGACCCAGGTTCGAGGCTTTGGACCATTTGCCGTTGGGTAGTTTCACGCATTTGTATATGTCACGGCCTCCGTATCCCCCGGCACGGTCACTCACAAAATAGAGGGTGTTCTGATCAGCAGAAAGACAGGCATGCGTTTCCCATCCCTTTGAATTGATGTCGCCACCAAGCGGTTCGGGTGTTGACCAGTTGTCGCCTTCCAGATGCGTTACAAAAATATCTCCGCCGTTATCATCCTTGTAAATAAAAAGTTGCTGGCCGTCGGGTGTAAGTGAAATGGAAGCTTCGTTCCCCGAACTGTTTACACTGGGTCCGATTCCGTGAGGCTGCCCCCAGGTTCCATCCGGTTTGCGGTAGGCCACATAAATATCTTCCGGAAAGAGTCCGTCCAAACCTTGTTCTCCACCTGTGCTTCCCGGTCTGCGCGAGGTGAAGATCAGCATGCTTTCATCTGCGGTGATGACCGGTGCATATTCAGAATATTGCGTGTTTATGGAATCGCCAAGATTGATGATGTCGACACGGGTGGGGGTGGAGTAAAATTCTTTTCCGTTGGTACACACTTCAATGCGGTGATCAATATCTTTATTCAGGTTTTTGTTTTTCGGACCGACAATGGCCTTGAATTTTTTGAAATAATCTATGGCTTCATCAAAGCGGTAGTTGAGGTGATAGGCCTGTGCCAGGAAATAATACGCATTCTCAGGTGCCTTTTTTTCTCTGGGTTCAAGATCGGTATAGTTGTGAGATACATTCTGGCATGCTTTTTCAAGGAAATGGGTGGCTTTCGCTTTTTCCGAAGAGGACTTCATGTAGCAGAAGCCCACTTTGTAATTGATGTTCGCATTGGTTGAATCAATTGCATAAGCGCCCAGAAATTCTTTCAAAGCCTCCGTGTAGTTTTCTTCAAGAATAAGAAAATTACCCTGAGTGAATTTCTCGTTGTAATCGCCTTTTTGGGCAAAAACAATCTGGCTTGTACAACATAAAAGTACAATCCAGATGCGTAAAATTTTAGATGTCATAACTTGAACATTAAATGGCTTTATGAATAAATAACAAATTTGTCCGGGTGCGAATCAAACAACATTTGCAAGGGTATTTGGACTCAGAATAATGAACAAAAGTAATCTAAATTTCTTTATCACAACTAGTTGATGGTCAGCATGTTCTTACTTGGGTGTTCAATTTCAATCATTTCCTGTTTTGTGGAGTGCATTCAAACAAGCAGCCAGGTATTTCTGCTTTGCGGCTTGGCGGATCTGTCCTTGTTTTCATTCAATGAAAGAGGAACTTTTTACCGGGAGTTTGCGGCAAAAAAGCAGCTTGAATCCGTCGGGCAGGGATGCGTGTATCCGGGTAAAAGAAGAAGGTCAGACTCTGAAAGAAACCGGCAGGCTTGTCAAAAAAAACAGGAAACAAAGAATTTTCGCCGACTTCCGTACGGTAAAAACGGTTCCTGTCATTGTGGCCTGCTGTTATTTTTTCTCCTTTAATTTAAGGGGATCGGGAACGACAATTTCGTCTGATTTTTCGGCCACTTTACCATCGACGCTGAGGATTTCAAATTCAATCCTTCTGTTGAGTGCCATTCCGGCTCTGTTCCAGGAGCCGTCTTTGTTTTTATTAATGGCTACAGGCATTTTGGGGCCAAAACCAAGAGCCCTGATTCTTTCTGGCGAAATGCTGCATTCAGTGACGAGATAATCGCGCACGGATTCGGCCCGTTTCTGAGAGAGTTTCATATTCATATCTTCATTGCCCTGCAGGTCGGTGTGGCCGTTGATGCGGACAATGATCTTGGGATGTTTTTTCAGCAGTGTTTCAAGTTTAATGAGTTCCGTTTTAGATTCGGGTTTCAATAGAGCCGAGCCACTGGCAAAGAAAATATTTTTCAGAGCCGTTTTTTCTCCCACCCTTAATGGAGTCAGTTCAACGGCTTTGTGAATCAGGCGGTAGGAGGCGCTGTCAACCACATCCAGGTTTTCAGATTGAAACAGATAACCTTCGGCTTCGTAGGCGATGTTGTAGTTTTTTCCCGGAGGAAGAATAAACAGGTATTTGCCTGTGGATGAATTGGGAGTATACACGCCTACAATTTCGCCGGTTGCATTGTCTTTGACGGTAATGGTGGCCCCTTCGGGAACGCCGCCAAGCACACTTGTCATTTCACCCGAATAAACGGCCAAAGGAGCTTCTGTTTTTTCCGGAAGCGTGAGCATGTAAATGTCTTTTTCACCGAAACCGTCGCTCCTGAAGGAAGAGTAATACGCGCGTCTGTTATCTGCTGTCGGGAAATAAAAGATGTCATCGTCGGTGGTGTTAATCGGGTAGCCCATGTTCACAGGCTTTGACCAGACTCCGCTGTCGCTCAGAGTAGAGTAGAAGATGTCAAAGCCGCCCATGCTGGAATGGCCCTGCGAGCTGAAGTACAGGGTAACGCCGTCGGGGTGGATGAAGGGGGCGTCATCGTCGTATGGTGTATTGATCGAGGGGCCCATGTTGGTCGCCTTGCCCCATTGTCCGTTTGGCAGTTTCCGGCTTCGGTAAATGTCTTTTCCGCCGAATCCGCCTTCGCGTTCGCTTGAAAAATAAAGCGTGTTTCCATCGGCACTTTCACTTACCGAACCTTCCCATTTGTTTGAATTGATATTTTCATTGAGCTTGACCGGTGTCATCCATTTGTCGCCCTGCAGATCGCTGGTGTAAATATTTCCGTCACCCTTATCGTCCTTGTAAATAAAAAGTCTTTGCCCGTCGATGGAAATGCCGATCGTTGCATCATGTCCGTCGGTATTGATCGGAGGGCCCACGCTTTTTACGTCACCCCATCCGCTGTCTGTTCTTGTGGCTGAATAAATATCCTCGAAATACATATTGTCGCGGATATCCACTTTGCTGTTTGCCGAAGTCGGACGTCTGGAAGTAAAGAACATCTGCGATTCATCAGCTGTCACAACGGGCGAGTATTCGGGATACGCGGTATTTACTTTTCCGCCGATGTTTTCCACTTTGATGCTTACCGGAGCGGCAACCAGTTCCTTGGCGTTTTTGCTCCATTCAATAGCCTGCTCGGTCATTTTGAGCATTTCTTTGTCATCGGGTCCCAAAAGCTTTTTGAAGGTATCGAAAGAGACCAGGGCCTCGTCAAATTTATAATTGATATGCTGGGCCTTGCCAAGATAAAGCCAGGTAAAAACCGGCGCATGTTTTTCCTTGAAAGATCCTTCGTTGTACGCCGCAGAAATTCCTTTGCTTGCTTTTTCAAGAAAGCCCTGAGCCCGGTTTTTCTCAGAAGGGGAATTGAGATAACACACCCCCAGCTTGAAACACATGTTGTAGTTGTCCGGTTCTGCATCCAGAACGGCCTGGTATCCGGGGATTGCACGGGTATAGAGTTCCTTGTTGAAAAAGGATTCGGCTTCCTCGAATTTTTTTCGCAGGCCTTCTTTTTCGTTGGTCTGGCAGAAAGCCGGAATGCAGCAGGATAGGAAAAGGATGACTGTGAAATACGTTTTCATTGGGCTGTTGTTGGTTGGATCGGTGGAGCGTAAAATAAAATCTGCTTAAAAATCAAAAAAACTCAAATCTCTCGCACTGAAAAACACCCCCTGGAAAAACATTCTAAAATACACGGTTCAGATCAAATTGTTCCAGGTAATCGGCAACCCTTCTGACAAACTGCCCGCCCAAAGAACCGTCGACCACCCGGTGATCGTAAGAGTGCGACAGGAACATAAAATGGCGGATACCGATGGTGTCTCCCGATGGTGTTTCGATTACGGCCGGTTTCTTTTTAATGACTCCAACGGCCATGATGGCCACTTGGGGCTGATTGATGATGGGGGTTCCCATGACATTGCCGAATGAACCGACATTGGAAATGGTGTATGTTCCGCCTGAAATGTCATCGGGAACAAGTTTGTTCGTGCGTGCACGGGAGGCCAGATCATTGACCGCTTTGGTCAATCCCACCAGGTTCAGGCGGTCGGCATTTTTAATAACCGGAACAATCAGGTTGCCACTGGGCAAAGCTGTGGCCATTCCGATATTGATATTTTTTCGCTTGATGATTTTTGTCCCGTCCAGCGAAATATTGATCATCGGGAAATCGCGTATAGCCTTAACCAAAGCTTCGATGAGAATGGGGGTGAAGGTCAGTTTTTCGCCTTCCCGTTTTTCAAAAGCGCCTTTTACTTTCTCTCTCCATAAAACCAGATTGGTTACATCCGCTTCGACAAAAGATGTCACGTGCGGGGAGGTGTGCTTGCTCATGACCATATGATCGGCAATGAGTTTGCGCATGCGGTCCATTTCGATGATCTCGTCGCCTGCGTTGACTGCTATCGAAGGTTTCTGGATGGCTGAACCATTTTGTTTGGGAGCGCTTGTCTGAATATGGGTTTCCTTGTTTTCCTGGACTCCTTTTCCTTTCGCGGGAAGGAAAGCCAGAATGTCGTTTTTGGTTACGCGTCCATGCAAACCGGTGCCTGCAATGGTTTCCAGTTCCAGAGGTGTAATGCCTTCGTGTTTGGCAATGTTTCGAACCAGCGGAGAATAAAACCGGCCCGAGGAAGATGCCCTGGCAATTTCGGGCTGATGAACGGCTCCTTTTTTCTCGGAGGATAATGTCTGGGGAATGGTTTTTTCGGATACCGGCGCCTGGGTTTCGGGTTTTGCGGCTCCTCCTGCGGCAGCTTCGCTGGAAATCAGGGCAACGGCTTTGCCTACCTGGACCACATCGCCTTCCTGAAACAGAATCTTGCTCAGCACACCTTCGAAAGGAGATGGGATTTCGGAATCAACCTTATCTGTTGCAATTTCCAAAACAGGTTCGTCGATCGCTATTTTATCGCCTTCTTTCTTTAACCATTTGATGATGGTTGCCTCGGCAACACTCTCACCCATTTTTGGCATGATTAATTCCACCTGTGACATACTGTATTTGTTTTAATATTTCTGAAGGCATTCGGCCCGGAGCAGTAGTTTTGTTCTGAATCTGCGGGCAAGACCAAAATAATGCCGCATTTTCACGAAGGAGCAAAAATAAGAGATTATCCCACATTATGCAATAGCTCCGAGGGGAGCTTTCGGTAAAATCGAGGATTGGTCAGGAAACCGTTTCTTCTCCCGATTGGGGCGAATAAGAGGGTCCGTTTCCCGGTTATTTTCCTAATTTCGGCCCGAATACGACCATGAATATACTCAAGAAATATTGGGGCACATTGCGGCGTCAGCGTTTGCTTCATTGGATCAACAACATCCGTTGGTACGGACATTTGAAGAAAAACAAGACCTTGTATGCACGTTTTGGAGTGAAAAAGAGTGTTGTCAATGGTCTTTCTCACCGCGATATCGGTTCTCCCTCTACAGAGATGCCCTGGCTCGACGGTCCGCCAGGTGAAAGCCGGATCGGGGAAAAAACCGGTTTTGACGAATTTTCGCCTGAAATACAGACGCAGCTTAAGGGCTGGAGCGAAGATGGATACCTAATTCTTCCCGGATTTGTTTCGGCTCCGGTATGCGATCAGATCAATACCGAACTGGATGCCGCCATTGAAAACAAAAGGGTTGAGTTTGACTATACGAACTCGCGCGTGATGAATTTTTTTCAGCATTCCGAAACCGTCAGAAAGGTCATTGGCATGCCGGAACTGAACCATATGCTGAACTTCATTCTGGATAAAAAAACAGTTCCTTTTCAGACGATTAATTTCACCAGAGGCAGCCAGCAAAACACGCATTCGGATTCCATTCACATGACCACCGAGCCTCAGGGCTATTTGCTGGCTATCTGGCTTGCCCTGGAAGACATCACGCCCGATTGCGGACCTTTGCACTATTATCCGGGAAGCCAGAAATTGCCCTACATCATGAGCGAGGATTTTGAGAATGACAATTCATTCTTCAGTATCGGCGAAAACTATTATGAATACTACGAAAGAAAGATAGCTGCCCTTGTGAAAGAAAGGGATTTGAAGAAAAAGATTTTTCTGGCAAAAAAAGGCGATGTATTCATCTGGCACGCAAATCTGCTGCATGGCGGGGAGAAACGGCAAAATGAATCATCCACACGCCGCAGCCTGGTGGCTCATTATTTTTGTGAGGGAGATGTGATCAATTACCACGAAATTACCCAGCGGCCGGCTATTCTGAAAAAATAAAGGACAGTTTAGTTTGCAAGGAAAAAGGCAATTGGCAGTTTGCAATTTGCAAGGGAAAAAGAATTGGCAGTCGGCAGTTGGCAATTTGCAAGGGAAAAAGAATTGGCAGTCGGCAGTTGGCAATTTGCAAGAAAAAAAGAATTGGCAATTTGCAGTTTGCAAGGAAAAAAACAATTGCGAATTGCCAACTGGCCACTGCCAATTGCCCACTGCCAATTGCCCATTGCAGATTGCCAATTGCGAACTGCTGCAAATTGCCCAGTGTGGATTGCCAACTCTTTCTTCAATCCCCTAAACTTCGAATGCTTTTCCAGATGATGTGCAAATCGTTGAATGCGCGGTAGTCCTTGGCATAAATCATATTCAATCTTCGGAGTGTTTCCGGATCGGTCTGGCCTGAAGTCAGTATCGATGCCGGGCTGAGTACGCCGTTTCGGATTGCGGGCAGATTGGCGCTTTCCCGGCCCCTGTCGAGGGAGTATCCGATCCATGATTTTTTTCCGATAAGCACGGTGAACAGATTTGAGATCAGACCCAAAGGTTCTTTCTGGAAAACAAGTAAGATTGGAAGAATGGGGATAAATGAAAAACAAAGAAGAAGATCAAGCACTCTTTTCTTGCGTCGGTTTACCGCTTTTGTTATGGAGTTGATGTCGATCACATACAGGTCGCCTGCGGTATCAATGGAATTGCTGCCGATAATCGAAAGACTCTCGGGCGGTGCAATTTTAAAGTCGGTATCGCTCCTGCCCAGTTCGAGCATCTGATCGATGATTTTCTGTGAACTGAGATCTTTGGCACAGAAAACCACTTCATCGATTTTATAAATGGAAATGATTTCCCTGAGTTGTTCAAAGGTTCCGATTTGTTCGGCGGCTTCATCCAGTACTCCGTTGGTGCCGATGTATCCCACAAAACCAAGATTGACCGAAGTCTGTCTTAGAAGTGCATGCACCCGCGAACATTCCGCCTGCTCACCCACAATGGCGATTCGCCGGAAGGAAGAATTGTCGAAAGAAAGTCTGCGGTTAACAATCAGGTTTTGGATGATCCGGATGGCGATAAGCGCAGCCAGAGTCCAGACGGCGCCCAGCAGAATCAGCGCGCGTGAAAAACGGTAGGTTTCCGGCAAAAGGGCATAAATCATCAGGATGATGCCTGTACCGACAACGACTCCCCGGAGAATTTTCCAAAGTTTTATGGGTTTGTCATATCCCCCGCTCAGAAACACGGTAGTGAGCCAGACCAGGACATAGGCCGGAAAAGCCACCATGAGAATGCGTTGTTCGTAATAGGCCCCTTCAGAAAATTTGATGTAGTGTTCGTAATAATTTTTAATAAAAAACAGACCTGCCAGGATAAATCCCGCATCGAGCAAAGGCAGGAACATTTTTTTTGCAAAGCGGCTGATAATGGCTGTTCCGGCCCTGAGATAAATGGCGATATTGATCAGCAGCGAAAACATTTTTGCGTTTTGCTGTGAAAAATGTTTGCGTGCGAAGATGATCATGGCGTTGTAGAAAACAAAGACATAATTCACACTCGATTTCCGGGTGCTTTCTCCTTTGTAATGGATGATACGTGTCTGTGGAAAGTAGTAGTTCTTGTATCCTCCTTTGAGTATGCGGTAAGACAGATCAATGTCTTCGCCATACATGAAAAAATTTTCGTCCAGCAAACCGACTTTGTTCAGCGCCTCTTTTCGCATGAGCATAAAAGCGCCCGAAAGGATTTCAATTTCGTGGGTTTTGTCTTTATCCAAAAAGCCCAGGTGGTATCTTCCAAAGAGGCGGGATCGCGGGAAAAGGCTCGCCAGTCCGAATATTTTGCAAAAAGCAACGAGCGGGGTAGGCAGCCCGCGTTTGGATTCGGGAAGGAAATTGCCTTTGCCATCGAGCATTTTTACGCCAAGTCCGCCTGCCTGCGGATGCGCATCCATGAAAGCGATGATTTTTTCGAAGGTGTCTTCTTCAACCACGGTATCGGGGTTCAGCAGCAGGATGTATTGGCCTGAAGCAACCCGCATGGCCTGGTTGTTGGCATGCGAAAAGCCCGTGTTTTTTTTATTGGCAATAAGAATGACATCCGGGAATTTATCGTGAATCATCTGCAGCGACCTGTCTACGGAATTGTTGTCGACAACGAAAATTTCGGCGCTGACATTTTTTGCCGCTTTGAAGACAGAATGCAGGCATTGCTCAAGGAAATGCTCCACATTGTAATTAACGATAATGACGGAGATCTTCATGTGAATGTCAATTGCTTTTTAGATTCACAAGGTAAGCCAGCATAGTCATGTCGGTTTTCGGGTGTTCTGTCATGGCTGTGTCATGGGGTTGTATTCTGAAAACAGGGCTTGGGGTGCATCATTTGAGACTGAGCGAATTTTCGTAGGGCGTGCGGTTCACAATGGAGCGTCCCAGGGTCACCTCATCGGCGTATTCCAGTTCATCGCCGATAGAAATACCGCGGGCAATGGTTGTAATGTTCAGCGAAGAACCCTTCAGTCTTTTGTAGATGTAAAAATTGGTTGTGTCGCCTTCCATGGTCGTGCTGAGTGCCATGATGACTTCCTTCAGCTCCCCGCTGTTTGCCTTGACCACCAGGCTTTCGATGCTCAGGTCGCCCGGACCAATCCCATCCATGGGCGAGATGATGCCTCCAAGGACGTGGTAAACGCCTCTGTATTGCGAGGTGTTTTCAATGGCCATCACATCGCGGATGTCTTCCACCACGCATACCGTTGAATGATCCCTGGACGGATTCGCACAGATTTCGCAGATGTCGTGATCGGAAACGTTGTGGCAAAGGCTGCAGTATTTCAACTCGTTGCGCAGNNGAAAATTCCAAAACGGCTTCTTCGATTAAACGGGAAGAAAAGTTCATGTATCAAAAATACGAAATAGAGCCGAATGGAGGAAGTCCTGCTGTTTTATATTTTCACGGGCTTTCCTCCTGATCACGAAAGGTTGTCAGGGTTGAAGCCCGGATGGATGGTCTGGCTTAACCCCGTGCTGAAGCACGGGGTTATTTATTAATGAATGATTTTGAAATGACAATACCCGAAGGTGGTGTAGCCGTTTATTATAACCCACGCTTCAGCTTGGGGTTCGAAGCTAAAGCCCGGCTGGATGGTTTTGCTTAACCCTGTGATGAAGCACGGAGTATTCACGAACAAACGATAGGTCAGAGTCAAAGAATGACAATGTCCCAATGTAGTATAACCGATTATCATAGCCCCACCCTTCAGCGTGGGGGTTGAAGCTAAAGCCCGGCTGGATGGTTTTGCTTAACCCTGTGATGAAGCACGGAGTATTCACGAACAAACGATTGGTCTTAGTCAAGGAATGACAATGTCCCAATGTAGTATAACCGATTATCATAACCCCACGCTTCAGCGTGGGGGT
>PLXK01000207.1 GCA_003151415.1 Bacteroidota bacterium | reverse complement strand
CAAGTTCTGCGGCAATCTTTCGAAGTTCTGCATAAATCTCTTGAAGTTCCGCAGCATTCAGGTTCAGCAGTGATGTTTAGGCCAGACATCTCGTTAATCAAAACGCTGTCTTGACCGAATCTGCCATCCTGAACGAATCTCTCCGCCAGGAGGGCATGACAGGGGTCATGAAAACAGCGCAAAATCTAAAGTACATTTGCTTAAAGCAGCGATTTCAAAGATGGATATCCAATGAGCATTAAACTCAGTAAATCCGAAAAAATACGCGTTTTAAATACCCGGGATGTCGTGCCTGTGATGCAGGAAATCAGGAAACGCGAAAACAAGATAGACCGCAACAAAGAGCATCTCTGGATGGTTTGTCTGGACATGGACAACCGCATTTTGATGGTGGAACTGATCAATATGGGTTCCCTGCGTCACGCCATTGCCGACCCGATTCCGGTGTTCAGTTTTACATTGCAGAAAGCGGCGGTGAAAATTATCTTGGTCCACAATCACCGAAACGACAGCCTGGAGCCTTCGGAGGCGGATTATGAACTGGCCAGCAAAATGATGTCTGTCGGAGCCTTTATCCTGGTACCTGTCATTGAATATCTCATCATTTCACAAACAGATTATTTCAGCTTTCTGGATTCCGGCTTGCACGGTAAACTGGACAAGAAAAAAGTTGACCTGACTTCCAATACGCCGGATAAAACAAAGGTAGAGTTGAAAGCACTGAAGATAAAGGTGGAGGTGGGAAAGAAGAAGGCCAAGGGTGCAATTCTTGCGGCTGTTCACAAACGGGAACATGAAATTGTGAGAAATCTTTACAAGCAGGGTCTGAGCATCAGGCAAATTGTGAATGCGACAAGCCTCATTGAAAATGAAGTGAGGGCTATTCTCAAGCATTAATCCAGGGCAACAAATCCGCTCCTAAAAAGCAAAAATCTTAAGAACGTACTGTGATTCTGCAGTCCTCATTCTGACAATGTAAATGCCTTCGGCAAACAAATTGTCAAACACAATCTTATTTCCCTGAATCGTATACGAATGCTTTATCTCTTGCCCGGTTGCATTGTAAACAATCAATGATTTCAAAGCGGTCAGATCAATCTCTGCCGATCGGATGCTGTTCTCTGCCTGGTTATAAAATAACTTTCCTTCTCCGGTTTTCCGGGTTGAAACACCACTGGCCAGGCTTACCGTTACATACAGTTTAGCGGGGTCATCTTTGCAACCCGCAGCAGGAGTTTCGGTAACCTGAACAAAACCGCTCGTGGATCCGAATTTTACAGAAATGGAATTGCTTCCCTGCCCGCTGAGTATGCTTGCGCCAAAAGGCACCGACCAGGTATAAACAGAACCGCTGTGCAGTGGAACGCTGTATGTTATGTTGTTTGCAGATGGAACGACTTGTATCGCTCCGGTAACTGAATATGGCCCGGGTATGATGTTGAAGAAATCGGCGGCCCAATAGGTCGAATGGAAATTGGTTTCAAGCAGGGCATAGGTTCCTACGGCTCCTCCCTGGCGCGGGCAGGCTCCTGTATCGACCGCTATGCCATGAGGCATTCCCGTTATCTTATAATAGATCACTGCCGGATTGTTGGAACTGTCATTGTAAATGGTCTGAACCACATTCGTATTTCCCTGAAAAGCGCTGTTTGTGGAATCAGCAACCTGATCGGCATGATTCAGGTTTGTCCACTGCTTGATCAGTTCTGTAGCGTTTGCAATGTTGACGGTTAAATCCGAGGTGCCATGAAAGATGGCCATTTTTGGATAGGGGTTGGTAGATCCTGGGTTCTGAGCGCGGACCAGAGCTCCCCATTGTGCCGGGGTTTTGCTAACGCCGCCATTCATGGCTGTAAAGGCTGTTAAACTCGATACCGATGCCTTGTACGGAAGACCTGCCATAACCGCCCCTTTGCTGAAAACATCGGGATAGGTGGCCATCATCACAACCGTCATGCCTGCTCCGGCAGATAATCCGGTAACGAATATCCGGGTGGGATCAATCGAATAATGTGCCGACATATAATCCACCATTTGTTTCACAGATAAGGCTTCGCCCATACCGCGCGTAATATCGGTTGTGTCAAACCAGTTGAAGCAGGTGCTGCTGTTGTTGGCAGCAATTTGCTCGGGATAGACCACATAAAACTTGTGCAGATTGGCCAGTTTGTTCCATCCCGATTGCGTGGCGAAAGTACTTGCGTTTTGTGTACATCCATGCATGGCCACAACCAGGGGGGCCGGTCCGCTGATACCGGCAGCAACGTATGTATACATATTCAATGCGCCCGGGTTCGTTCCGAAAGAGGCAACCGGTGTTATGGCCTGACTGGAAGCTGCCAGATTCAGAAAAAGAGAAAAGAGTACGGCTAGGAAATAATTTGATCGCATCGGATGAATAAATAAAAGGTTTGGAGATCTTTCATAAAGATAAACCTATTTCGGTGGATTGCCATGCATTTTACCTTCCTGCATTCCTGAAAAAAACAGCGCATTTTCAGGTTTTGGGTTTCTTTTTTGCCGCCAGGTATTTTTCAACAATGGCCAGATAATCCACTTCGCTGCATTCTGTCATGAGTTGTTTCACAAGGGTCAGAGGCATGTCTTCCGCCTTTTTGAAATTGATGCAGCCTTTTTGAAATGCGGCCTTGTTCAGGAGTTTGACGTATTTGCTGTGAAGAACCGCCGAGCCATAGATGGGCATAAGGTGCAGCGACATGTGGCTTTTTACACTGGATAACGCATAAATAAAATGGCCCTTGAGTTTGTAAATGACCATTTCCTTGCCCATCATGCTGCCCACTTCAGGTACCACTTTTTTATTGGTTTGAAGGATAATGGCATGAATGGATTGAAGGATTTCCTTTTTGGGAGATTCCAGTTTAGCCAGAAAAAGATCGGGTTCCGTGTTCATTGTTAATGGCGATAGCAATCAGGTGTGAATAAGTCCCCGCTTAACCGATGCGAAGAAATTTCTGATAAAAAGGAAATGGTTGTGTCAGTTGAAAATGAAAAAGAAAAAGACCACTGCAGCCCATGCTTTCGGAATGCCATTCGCGCTTCCAATGCTGCTTCCTGAACTGTTCCTGACTGTCCCGTCAGAATCAATTTTGCCGATGCTGCTCCCTGAATCATTTCTTACCGTGCCGTCATTGTCAAGCCGGCCAACACTGCTTCCCGAGCCGTTGCGGATGGTGCCGTCATTGTCAATTTTTCCGATGCTGCTTCCCGATCCGTTTCGGATTGTTCCGTCATTGTCTATTCTTCCAACGCTGCTGCCCGAACTGTTGCGTATCGTTCCGTCGTTGTCAATTCTTCCTGTACTGCTTCCCGAAGAGTTTCTTATTTCTTGAGCCTGAAGAGTGCCGATGCTTGTGAGCAGCATGAACAGCAAGGTAAAACACGTGGCAATATTTTTCATTTCTTAGGGGTTTGGGATGTGTCTGTTTGAGTACAGTAAATATAGTCTAAATAAGGTTGCAAACAGCCCCCTTTCTTTAATCGCGAAACTGCAGCAAAGGAAGCCCTGCTTTGCCTAGCGACTGATTGACAGTTCTCAGATCTGTTTTCAATTGTTCCCAATTGGTCCATAGTTTTCCAAAATCCGAATGAAGCTTGTTTACAGAAGCGATGCACGGTGCCGTGGGTTGCACATCGGCGGCCTGCAGATTTGAAAAAAGAGGGGCATAGGCAAGGTAAAAGCTGGGTAAGTTCAATACTCCGGATCGTTTCTTCCAGTCTATCAGAGCGTTCAATTGCCCGCTGAGGTCATCCAACCTCAATTTCAAAGCAGCATCGGCTTTCGGTTTTAGTTTGTTGAGTTGTTCGAGAACAGAAGCGACCTCTTCAAACCCGCTCATCACTTTTTGCTGATCGCTGTAACAGATGTAGGAAAGATCATGCTGCTGCTTCAGTGCTTGCATGGAAGCATTGCTGCGGGGGTCCCTGAGGATTTGCAGAAATTGTTTATAGGTTTTTCCATTGATGTTCAGCCGGATTTCGTATTTCCCGGGCATCACCCAGGGGGCTGTCGGGCTTGGCGCTGTTTCTCCGTAGATGGCTGAAATCGGAAAAGTCGGTGTGTCGTTCAAGGGGATGTAGCGCATGTCCCACAAAAAACGGTGAGAGCCCGAATCGGCCGACAGTATTTGTTGCGGACGGATCCAGTATAAAGGAATATTGACCATGGGGATTTTGTACAGGCTGTCTTTTGAACTGAAATGTCTGACAAGCTTGCCCGTAGAATCCGAGATATCCAGGCTGATCTCTGAGTTTGCTTTTTCTTTCAGATAGTAATCGAGAATGGCTCCGTCCGGAGGATTCTTGCCAACCGGTTCTTCCTGTGGCATGGGGGTGTCGGGATATACGTCCCATCTTATACGATAGGCTGCTGCCGGTGTATAGAGGATGACGGGCGGCATTGAATGCAATTCACCGCCGGCGGTAAACAATTTGCCCCCGCTGGATTTCATGACGGCTTCGATATAATCCGTGATCTGTCGCAACGGACTGATATCATCCAATATCCAAAATGAACGTCCATGCGTGGCAACCACCAGATCATTGTCTTTGATGCAAAGATCGCGGATTGAAGATGCCGGCATCTTCATCCGAAGAGACTGCCAATGGTCACCATCGTCGAAGGAAACATAAACTGCTCTTTCGGAACCTGCAAAGAGAAGCCCTTTTTTGAATGGATCTTCCTTCACCACATTGATCGGGTCAGCCGGGAGACCGGTTACAATTTCTTTCCATGTTTTGCCCGCGTCGCGGGTGCGGTAAATGTGAGGATGATTGTCATCGAGGCGGATTCTGTTGACCGCTGCGTAAGCCGTGTTCTTATCGGTGTGGCTGGCGTCCATCAGTGATATTTTGCTCCAGTCTGACAATCCGGAAGGCGTAACATTCTCCCAGGTTGCGCCTCCGTTTCGTGTCATTTGAATATATCCGTCATCGGTTCCGGCCCAAATGATATTGCTGTCAAGAGGAGATAAGGCAAGGGTATAAACAACACCTCTCCGTTTCATTGTTTTCATTGAATCGGTTTTGTATACGCCAATGTTTTCGGGCACAGTATAGCTGGTGCGGGTAAGATCGGGACTGATTACCTTCCAGTCATTGCCGCCATCCCAGGTTTTGAAGACAACATTCCCTGCAAAGAAAAGCGTTTTGTTGTCCACAGGTGAAAAGACAATGGGTGCTGTTCTCAGAAAGCGGTATTTGCCTTCATGGGCAGGATCAGGAGAAATGTCCTGAGAGAGTCCTGTACGTTTATCGTATTTGGAAATCTTTCCGCCGTAAATGATATTTGGATCCCTGGGATCGGGTACGGCATATCCATACTCTTCCGCTCCCACGGGATGCCAGTCGTGGCAGGTGATCGCCCCGTCGTTGCCCCGTGAAGCAATTCCAACAGAGCCGCTTTCCTGTTGCCCGCTGTAAACATTGTAGGGAAAGGCATTGTCGGCATTGACGTGATACAATTGCGCTGTAGGCTGGTTGTACCTGGAACTACAGGAAGATCCTCCGTTGACGGTAATAATTGCGCCCTGATCACCGGCGAGTAAAATGATGTTGGTGTTTTCGGGATTGATCCAAAGTCTGTGCGAATCATCACCTCCCGGCGCTCCGCGAAAGCCGGTCCATGTTTTTCCCGCATCAGTCGATTTCCAAACCACCACGTTTACATCGTAAACAATGTCGGCATTTTTGGGGTCTGATTTTATTTCTGCAAAATCATCGCCTCTGTCCCACAACCTCAAATCGTCATTGATTAATTTCCAGGATTGTCCGGCATCGTCGCTTTTGTAAATTCCACCCAATCTTACAGAACTGACAACCGCATATAAACGATTTGAATTGCTGGGAGCAATACAAAAACCGATTCTTCCGAGCCCGTCTTTGTGACCGGGTAAACCCATTGTCAGTTTTTTCCAAGTATTGCCGCCATCGGCGGATTTATACAATCCGCTGTTTTCGCCTTCCCATTCGCCGTTCTCCCAGGGTGCTTTGCGGGCGGCATACATATCCGCATAAACAACATCGGGGTTTGAAGGGTCAATGGTGACTTGAATAGCGCCGGTATTTTCATCTATATATAAAACACGTTTCCAGGTTTTGCCACCATCCGTTGTGCGGTAAACTCCCCGCTCTGCGTTCGGTCCATAGGGATGACCAAGCACTGCAGCAAAAACTCTGTTCTCGTTTTTGGGGTCAATGCTCAATCCGCCAATCTGCCAGCCATCAGCAAGACCCAAATGCTGCCAGGTTTTTCCGGCATCGGTGGATTTGTATATACCATCTCCGGTGGACAAGTCAGGCCGCTGAATACCTTCTCCGCTGCCTACATAAAGCACATTGGGGTTGGAAGGTGCAACAGCCACATCGCCGATGGAGCCTGTAGGCTGATCATCAAAAAGAGGGTTCCAGGTTCTTCCGTAATCCGTGGTTTTCCAAACTCCTCCATTGTTCACTCCGATATAAAAAACATTGGGCTGTTGGGCATTACCCGAAGCGCCTACTGTTCTTCCTCCACGGTAGGGGCCTATCATCCGCCACTTCATGCAGTTGAAAAGGGAGGGCTTTATCTGCTGAGCTGTGGTTGAGTTGATAATTATAAAAAGAGAAAGGAGAAGGAAGCTGAGTCGTTTGTGTCTTGTGTTCATTTGTTAAAATCGTATGGAGCTATCTGTTTTACTTTCTATGTGTTGACTAATTAAGGCATAAAAGTAGGGATTTGGATCGGAAAAGGGGAGAGTATTGTCTTTTCAGCAAAATCACTCCAGGGAAGGCAAAGAGAATGGAGATGCATGAAAGTCAACCAGGATCTTATCGTCCTGCAAATTCATTCAGAGCTGTGCCCAAACAAAAGAGTCCTGCATACCGATGCAGGACTCTTTTTTGAAACAAGGAGATTCGACTATCTGACTACAAAAATCCGCTGTATAGCAATTCCTGCGGATCCTTCAATCTTGATAAGATACATTCCATTGGGATGAGATTGCAAATTCAATACATGCGAAGACTGCGTGATTTTTTCGGTGTAAACCACCTGTCCGATGGCGTTCATCACTTGAAGCGTCCCGGTCTGATCAGGTGTTTCGACAGTGAAAATCCCGTTGTTAGGATTCGGGAAAATTTTCATGCCGGATGCAGTTAAGTTGATGACTGCAAGCGGGCAGGGGAGAACATGGATGGTGGCATTGTGTGAAGCAGCACATCCTGCAGCACTTGTGAAGGTATACGTGATTGTGAATGCTCCGTCGCCGCTGGCGGAAGGGTTGAAGGTATTTCCCGATATTGCAGTGCCGCTGTATGTTCCTCCGAAAGGTGTTCCCTGATTGAGGTTGACATTAACCTGGCAATCACCAACGGTATCGTGTCCGGTGAAACTTAGAGCCACAACAGGATAGGGATTAACAGTGATGCCTATGCTTGCCGTATTCGTGCAATTGTTGCCGTCGGTGCCTGTAACTGTATACGTTAATGTTCCGCCCGGAACAAAAGCAATACCGTCTGTTTTTCCACCCGACCAGGAATATATGGAGGCACCTCCTCCGTTAAGGGTTACGGATCCTCCCGTACAAACCTCTCCGTTGGCCGGAGTTGAGAATGCAGTAACATGCGGAAGCGCATTGACCGTTATCGTGTTTGTGGAAGAGGATGTGCAACCTCCTGAAGTAACGGTATAGTTGATGGTATGTACGCCTACACCAGCCGAAGCAGGGCTGAAGAAAGCACCGCCCGATACCCCGGAACCGGTATAGGTTCCTCCCGAGGGGTTGCCACCGGAAAGAGCAAGCGATCCGGCGTTCACACAATATGGACCTTGCGTTCCTCCGTAAGTAACAACGGGTCCCCCGTTATCACTGATCCCGATTGTTGCATTGGTGCTGCAACCGTTTGCATCTGTAACAGTCACCAGATAAGAACCTGCATGTTGTGCTGCCAAATTGGAAGTAGATCCCCCTGCCTGCCAGCTATAGGTATAAGCGGGTGTTCCGCCACTCATTGTTGCTGTGGCCGAGCCCGTCGCATTTCCACAACTCGAGTTGACAGAGCCAGGTGTAAGAACCAAAGGCGTTGGTTCTGTAAGTGTTGTTGTTGAAGTGACCTTGCAACCCAGAGAATCTTTTATTGTAATTGTATAGCTCGCTGCAGTCAGGTTGCTGAAAGTATTGGATGTTTGGTATAGTCCCCCGTTAATCGAATAGGTATAGGGAGCAAATCCGCCGTTCACGCTTTCGACAATTTTGCCGTTGTTTGTTCCGTTACACAATAAACTTGTCGGAGCAAGGGAAGGGTTCATGCCGCTGATGACAATGGTTTGTGAGTAAGTGGCTGAATTGCCGCACCCGTTTGTCACTTTCAGGGAAACCGTATACGTTCCTGCAGTAAGATAGCTGTGCGAAATTTGTGCTGCATGCGTGTTCAGTGTGCCTCCGTCGCCAAAGGTCCAGCTGTAGGTGGATCCGCCTGCCCCAAGCATGGTGACCGGCTGACATGCGTTGCCCACATTCTGATTATTGTTCCCGTTTGTGAGCATATTGAGTGATCCGTTTACCGGACTGCTTCCGCCAACTACAAAAGAAATGGAGTCGCTTGAACTGTTTCCGCATCCGTTTGTTACGGTTAATTTTACATTGAATGTGTTGTTGCTTGCATAGACGTGCCTCATAATATAGACGGTTCCATTTCCTACATTCAATGGAATGCCACCTGTTGCCGATGTGCCATCACCAAAATGCCAGTGAAGCGATCCCATTCCGCTTTGTGCATAAAAAACAACGGTATCGCCCATGCATGAGGTGCTCGAAGGCGCACCCCAGTTGTCTCCGTTTCCTCCATGGTTGTGACTTAAGGTTACGGCCGGGGAACTGTTATTCACCACCAGGGTGTTGAGAATGAGCGTATCTCTTCCACAACCGTTGTATAATTTCAGCCCTACAGTATAAGTGGCTGTTGTGGGGTAGCTGAACTGAGGCCTTGGCAGAGAAGAAGAATCGTGTGCTGCATCGCCGAAATACCATTTGTAAGACATGGCATTGGACCCCTGGAAATTAATGACATCATTCGGGCAAGCCGGGTTCGGACCGAACTGCATACCCACATTTCCGGTGAAGGGTAAATTGTTTTTGATTTGTATGACTTTCGCCAGTGTGGTGTCATGGTTGCAGCCGTTGTGCAGTTTGACCGTAACCGTGTAAGTGCCTGCAGTCAGCCAGGAATAGTTCACATTTTGGTTGTTGCTATTGTCAACAATAGAGTCGGTAGTTCCGAATTTCCATACCGCAGTCAATGCATTGGCGCCATTGTAATTAAAATTCAGAACATCATGCGGACAGGCCTGGCTGGAATTGGAATTGATGCTCATGAAGTTTGGGAAATAATTATTTCCTGTCACATTCACCGTATTGGAAGATGTTGAGCTGGTACCACAACTGCTTGTAACGGTCAGGCTGACAGTGAAAGTACCTGTTGTCGTATAGCTGTATGTGGGTTGACTCTGGCTGGAAGTGCCCCCATCGCCAAAAGTCCAGGAATAAGTTGATGCATTGTTATTGGAAGGATAGAATTGGATGATGTCATTCGGACAATAATTTCCACCTCCGTTGGTGCCAAATGAAGCACTCGGGTGTCCGTTTACTTTTACATAAATCGGTCTGGCGAAATGCTGGATGCCGCCGCAATTGTTTTGTACAGTGAGCTTCAGTGTGTCAACACCTACTGTTGTATAGGTATGAGAAACATTTTGCTGGTTCGAAGAAGGCGATCCGTCTCCAAAAGTCCAGCTGTAATTGTTTCCGTTCGGGTTGGCATAGGCAGATAATGTTTCGCCCGGGCAAACCGTATCACCGGAGGTATAGAGATTCGCGCCATTTACATTGATGTTGGTTGACTGCGATCCTTTGAAAAGCATACCCTTGCCCGTTGTGTCATACACGGACATATTCACATTGTAAAATCCACTCATCATGAATGTATGGGTGGTGTTATAAATGAAAACGTTGGGAGAGCCGTCGCCGAAATTCCAGACGGTGTAATTTCCGATTGAGCTGGTGTTCATGAATGTGACAGGGAATGGAGCACACCCGTTTGTCGAGGTGGTCGTCAGGCTGATTGATTGGGCAAAAGACTGGCCAAAAAAGCACAGCATACCCAGACAGAGGAACAGTAGATTTTTCTTCATGAAGAATGGTTTTTGGATTACGAGCCAAAGATACATTAAAACACGAAGCCGGTTGTCGATGAGGGATAATTAATGCCCGATGAAAGCGGACATTTGGATGGAGAATGAAGTCGTTGCATATTTTATTGATTATCAGAACACTTGATTTCTATTCATCATCAGACCAATCCTCATTGGCATAAAAACCATCTGAGTTTATGCGCATAACGATCCACTTAAAAAGGAGCAAATAGCCGCCGCTGTTTATGGATTTTAAAAAAAACTCAGCCCCTACTGTAATGAATAACCGGTGCTCTGGGTCAATCCATGTATGAACCGATAAAATTTGTATTTCATTGTCAATTGAATACCTTGCTTATTCTTTAACACATTCCATCATGAAAAAAGTTTACAATCTCCTTTTCTCTTTACTGTTTGCAGGCGTAATGCAGGCTCAGGACTGGAAAGCGCATATGGCCGATGCCAGCCGCAATTTTTACGCAACTCAAAAAGAATTCTATAAGGACTATCTGAAGAAAGAAAAGGAACTCCGGAAAGAGCACAAAATTGGAGTAAAGGGCCAGGACGGGAAAGCCGAAATGGAACAGGAAATGCCCGGTTATGAAGTTTTTAAACGCTGGGAGAATTACATGGCTCCCCGGGTATATCCAAGCGGAGACCTTCATCAGGTAACACGTTCATATGAAGAGTACCAGAAATATCTCAAATTAAATTCAAATAAAACAGCGCAACCGGCTTCGGTTCTTTCAAGTTCCTGGCTGGCTGTAGGTCCTTTTGGCGATCCATCTGGGGGAAATGCCGGCCGGATCAATGCGGTTCACGTGGACCCTTCAAATTCTTCAGGTTTATGGATTGCAACACCGGATGGCGGTTTGTGGAACAGTACAAACCTGGGAAGCAATTGGTCCACAAATACGGATCAGCTGGCTGTGCTTGGAAGTTCAGATGTGGCCTTTGCTCCCGGTAACCCGCAAACCATGTATCTGGCAACAGGTGATGGTGATGCCGGAGATTCATACAGCGTAGGTGTTTTAAAATCCACCGACGGGGGCGCCACCTGGAGCCCGAGCGGTTTGTCATGGCCAATCTCTTCGCGCTCTAAAATTTACAAGCTGCTCATCAACCCTTTGAATGCGAATGTGCTTTTTGCGGCTACAACCAAGGGCATTTACCGGACTCTGGATGCCGGAGCAACCTGGAACGTTGTTGGGGTTGCAGGCGCTAAAATTACAGATATTGCTTATCGTCCGGGGGATTCGACAACAGTTTATGCAGTCAGCAGCGACTTTTACAAATCCACCGACGGCGGTTCGACTTTCGCGGTCATCACCAGTGCCTTGCCCCTCAATACAACAGTCGACAGGATGTCCATTGCCGTCACCCCGGCAGATCCGACATTTGTTTATGTTGTCGGCAGTGATGCAAACAATGATGGTTTCTATGGATTTTATCAAAGCACGGACAATGGCACCACGTTCATCAAAAAAGCCAGCTCTCCGAATTTACTGGGATGGTCCAGCAACGGAGGTGATACCGGCGGACAGGGATGGTATACACTTTCCATTGCAGCTTCTCCGGTCAATGCCAATGAAGTGATTGTCGGCGGTGTCAACATCTGGCGAACCACCAGCGCCGGCAGCACCTGGAGTTTATTTGCCCAGTGGACCGGCCAGGGAGCCCCTTATGTACACGCCGATATTCACGGGCTCACATACCAGAACGGGACAACCATTTTTGCCGGAACAGACGGCGGAATATTTACTACGACCAACAGTGGTGCAAGTTTCAATGCAATCAATGGCAATATGAATATTGCCGAAGTCTATCAGATCGGTCTCAGTAAAAACACATACCAACTGGCCATTACCGGTCACCAGGATAATGGAACGAATATTTGCAACGGCGGCTGGAGTCAAACCATGAGTGGTGATGGCATGGCCTGTTTCATGGACTGGAGCAATGACAAGGTGATGTATGGTGAGCAGTACCAGGGTTCTTTCAATGTAACAACCGACGGTGGAGCAAACTGGAACAGCATCACCAATGGTTTAACGGGAAACGGTGCATGGGTTACCCCCTGGCATCAGGATCCGATCACCGCCCATACCATTTATGGAGGTTACCAGCAAATGTTTAAATCTCTCAATCAGGGAACAAGCTGGACACAAATGGGTAATCTTCCGGGAAGTGGAAATGTTGTTGAGTTTGCCCCGGCGCCTTCGAACCCACAAGTACTTTATGTCATCAAAGCCGATACCTTGTTTAAAACCTCTAACGGCGGCACTGCCTGGACTGATATTACAGGAACATTGCCGGTGGCAAATGCGCAGATGACCGATGTTGTCGTTGCAAACAACAATCCAAACAAGGTTTGGGTCACTTTCTCTGGATACTCAAACGGCGATAAGGTATATATGTCTTCCGATGGTGGAATGACATGGATGAATTATTCAACAGGCCTGCCCAATCTTCCGGCAAATACAATTGTTTACTGGAACGGAACAAAAGATGCTTTATACGTGGGTTGCGATGTTGGAATCTATTACCGCGATTCTGTAAGTACCGCCTGGATAGCATACAATGCAGCCCTTCCCAATGTTGCTGTCTTTGATCTTCAGATTTTCTATCCTTTGGGAAAGATAAGCGCAGCTACTTTTGGCCGCGGTGTGTGGGAAGCTGACCTGTATAACAACGGTACTCTGGCACCATTGGCCAACTTCACTGCAGATAAAACGATTGTCTGTCCCGGCATGTCAGTCAGTTTTAGTGACAAGTCGACATTCGCGCCCACTGCATGGAACTGGACATTTCCGGGCGGAACACCAGGCTCATCCATACAGCAAAACCCAACCATCTCTTACAGCGCTCCGGGCACATACAGCGTGACGCTGACCTGTTCCAATGGCAATGGAAATAACTCTTTGACCAAGACCGTTTACATTACGGTATCTCCGATTGTGAATTTGCCCTTGTCTGAAGGTTTCGAACTGGCTTCATTTCCTCCGGCTAACTGGCAAAATTTTGATGCGGGCAGCGATGGTTTTACCTGGGTGAGAAATGCCGCCGTGGGCAAAGGCAGCACAGCTTCGGTGTATTATGACAATTACGATCTGAATGCAAATGGGCTGCGGGATGAAATGCGTTCGCCCAAATACGATCTGACAACCATCGCCCATGGTAAATTGTATTTTGATGTGGCTTTTGCCCAGTACAGCAATACCTATAGTGATAGCCTTGCCGTAATGGTTTCTACCGATTGCGGACTGAGTTTCACGCAGGCGTATTTAAAAGGAGGAACAGCCCTTGCCACCGCACCCAACAAAACCGGCGGTATGTTCATACCTACTGCCGCGCAATGGAGAACCGATACGGTGAGCCTGGCCGCTTATTCCGGCCAGAGCAATGTGATGGTTTCGTTTCAGAACAGAGGACACAATGGCCAGGCACTTTATCTGGATAACATAAACCTGACCGACGGCATCGCGCATTTGGGAATCGTCAATCTTTCAGAAGAGGCAAACTTATACGTCTTCCCAAACCCGTTTTCTGATGTGCTGAACATTGAAATGGATCCTTCTGTCAATGCATCGACAGTCCGTGTTTTTGAAAGCAGCGGGAAAGAAGTCTATTTTTCAAAAGTGAACGGATATAGAATGAGCATTGGTATTGGCGCTCTCAGCCCGGGCTTGTATCTGATGCAGATTGATACTCAAAAAGGGGTTGTGACAAAAAAGATTTTGAAGATGTGAGCATGGCAGGTCCGCCCTTGCTGAATCTGTTCAGGCCTGAATGCGTCGCATGACCACATCGCAGTACATCTGCGGATGAAGAGCTAGGTAAATGATTTCAAATCCTTCATTGATGCAAACTTCATTGACGGCATGAATCACTCCGTATGCGATTTGTTCGGTATGGGAATAAAAAATATAATCATTCATAACAATGTATCCGCCAGGTTTGACTACCCGAATTGCCTGGGCGAGATCCCTTTTTACCCCGCTGTACCGGTGATCGGCATCCAGGTAGATCCAGTCAAAAAAATGGTCTTCGATTTTCGAAAGACTTTCCCAGGAAATTCCCTTCATCAGATGGACCTGATTCTTTTCTATTTCGCTGTGAAATTTTTTTTGGATAAAATCAAAGTGGTTCTCGGGTTGAAATCGTTTGGGCTTATGACTGGGCCAGTCTCCAGAACAAAAGGTGTCCAGCAGATACAATTGCTCGGGATTTGTAGTTTGGATGATATGTTCTGAAAAGTCCCCTCCCAAAACCCCCACTTCAGCCACCCGGGCATTTTTAGGCATAAGCAAGGGGATTTCATAACGGTCCTTGAGCATCACACAATTCCGGATATGCTTGGTTTCAAGAGACATCGGGAACTCGAATTGCATCGGATCTGTTTGATTGCCCCTTCTTTTATCGCGAAAACGATTTAAATATGTGGAAAATTTATCTTTCAACGATTTGGCTTTTATAAATGTCCGGGATTTGAGTCAATCCTGCATTTCAGAAACAGTTCTGAGAAACAAGATAAGGCAATGAAGGTAGGTAATTTATCAAAGGAAGCTAAAAAAATTATCTCGGCGGGAGCAAAAAAAGAACCCGGCGAATCGGAGATCACTTTCATGCATCGGCAGTTTCGGGTTATTCAATCTTTTTCAATTTAACCACTTTCTTGTAATCGCCTTTTTGAACTTCCAGAAAATACATGCCCGCCGGCAAATCATTTCCGGGCTTAACGAGCTGATCAGCAGAAACAAGGATCTGGCTGTGGATCAGCTGCCCGGTGATACTGATGATTCGTATGGAGACAGGTTCATTCCCGGGGGCTGTAACCGATACACGGAAACCTTCTGATGTGAAGGGGTTAGGAAAAACAAGGACTTGTATTTCGTTGCCCGATTTGAGGGAGGTGTCGGTTCCCCTGACATTCTGAAATTCATAAGGAACTGCCCTGAAAGATCCAGCCGGATATTCGCCTTGAGGATAGGTGATAGCAGAACAAGTCGTTACAATAAACTGGAAACTCAAAAAGAAAAGAAAGGCTGTATAGCACGGTGAGGTAGCTGCATTGCCTGAAACAAACCTGTTCAGAACCAGTGGTTTTTTTTGAAGAGTTGGTAAGAGAGCTTTCATTTGGGCCTTTCTTCTACAAAGATAGGGTTGAATTTCATAAAAAAGACCATATAAAAGAGACATCCATTGCCTGTATCTGAAAAATCAGGGTATAGGCGTATGGTATATCCGTATATATACCGAGAAGCTGGTTAAGGGATTGGGCTTTTTAACGGGACAATTGTAAGCTGATTGGGTAGGAAGAAAAAACCGCTGAATCCTGCAACTGAAATTTGATTCAGCTTGAAGATTCAACGGTTTTTTGCCGGCCATGAAGAGGGCCAGATCAATGAGGCTGTAATTTATTTGACCATCAGTTTCTTAACGGTAGGTATTCCGTCAACATTCAGGCTCAGGGTGTAAATTCCTTTGCCAAGTGAAGAAGGAAGGGAAGCGTTAAAGCTTTGTTCGCCGGCTTCAAGTGTTTCGTTAAGCAGGTCAGCAGCCATGCGGCCTTCAAGATCATACAGTTTTACCGACACAACACTGCGTTTGCTAAGTGTATAAGTGAGGTGCAAATTGTCTGTTACCGGGTTAGGGAATACGTTCAGGTCTGAAACGGCATTCACGTTTTCAGCAACTCCTGCAGGAGAAGGGCTCAGCACTAAATTATACTGTACCATATTTCCGCTGGCCTGTGAACCCGATTTTCCCGGAACCCCCAAACCAACTGAATAGAGATATGCTTTGCCGGTTGCAGGTGCAGTCCATTTCCATGTTGCTGAATTCGCAGTTGCAATTCCACTTGAAGGACCATGGGTTACATTGGTAGGTGTGCCCGTAGATTTTAAAACCTGGCAATTTGAAACAGCCGCCCCAAATGTACCTCCGTCAGTAGATGTTGATGTTTGGCCGTTTATGATTTCCAGATCAAAACCGAAATAAGCCCATCCTGTAACATTGTAGGAAAGGGTATAAACCACACCTGGAATAAACGTATTGCCGGTTCCAAATGCGGGTGTCGCAGAAAAGTGAACCACAGCTGTAGGGGTAGTATGTCCATGACAACCCGTACAGTCACCTGGACCGTCAGGAGGCGAGTTTGTGTATTGAGACATGCCGGTTGAGCGGGAAACACTAATAGCTGCTATGGAAAAAACGGCAGCTGAACCAATAAGCAGGATGAGTAAATTCTTTTTCATTGTTTTTGCGTTTTGTGCGTGTGATTGTGTGTTTGTTTGTGTGAGCAATAAAAAGGAGAACGTTGAAAAAATGTGAAATCAAAGTTATGATAATTTAGAAGGAAAAATAATAATTGAAAGGTTTCTGCAGGAAATTGTTACTGGGCATTCGGATAAAGAGAACTCCTGTTAATGGGTATAGATGAGTATTTGTCCGATCCGGTTGGGTGGAAGTAAAAAAAATAAAAAAAACATGACCGAAAAGTCGCATTGCCTCATATAAATAGGCATTTATCTGTTTTTGGGGTCATTATCGGACAAAAACAGGGGTAGTTTGCATTTCATTTTTAGCTCTTTTCTTCTCATCTTTGGTATATCGCGGATGAGTTCAATGGATTGCAAGCTGGAATCAGGGTCTGTATAGTAACTGTCAGTATAATTCAGCAGCGATTTTTTATTAAAATCAGAGAATAAACATCTGTCATTTCCCAACCATTCATCTTATATAACAGTCTTTCTATGACAAAGTGGTCAGAATCCAGTCCTGTTGATCTCGATACTCTTATCAAGGGTTGTCTGGAAAAGGACCGTCAGGCTCAAAATGGCTTGTATAAATTATTTTCGGGCAAGATGCTGAACCTTTGCTTTCGTTATTCGCGCAGCCGGGAAGAAGCCGAGGATACCTTAGTGGAAGGATTCATGAAGGTTTTTGAGAACATGCATCAATTCAAAAAGAAAGGATCTTTGGAGGGATGGATAAGACGAATAATGGTCAATACCGCCATAGAAAAATACAGGAGGGCGAATAAATTATACCGGACCGTTCAGTTGAATGAAGTCAGGGAGGTTGATTTCAGCGCAGAAAGTATCCTGAACGAAATACATGTAAAGGATCTGATCAGCCTGATTCAGAAATTGCCTTCCGGTTATCAGATTGTGTTCAACTTATACGTGTTCGAAGGTCTGAAACACAAGGAAATTGCAGAGAAACTGGGAATCTCCGAAGGAACTTCGAAGTCCAATCTCTTCGATGCAAGGGCCATTCTTCAAAAAGGGATTGCGAATAGTTTAACAGAAGCAAAAGCTTCGAATGAGTAATGAAAGAATTCAATGACGACATAGACGATTTGTTCAGAAAGGTTATCGAACCCAATGAAATACTCCCTTCGGGAGGGGTCTGGAATAACCTTGACAATCGGTTGAATCGTTCGGGAATTGAACAGTATAAACGGAGCAATACCCGTTATAAATTGCTTTCGATAACACTGGTTATTCTGCTCCTCGTTTTGGGCGGATATGAAGTTGTCAGCCGCCATGGACAACCTCAGCCTGGCGCCGAAGGTTTTGCCGCTCTGGGCAGCAAGAAGATGGTTGAAACAGAAAAGCCCGCTGCAAGAGAAAGCAAGGCGACGGATGTTTCCGCGCAAACGAAAGAAGAAAAAGCACCGGAACCTGAATCGGGTGATACAAAACAAATCCTAAATCAAAAAGGAAACAACAAAGCGCCTTCATCGGGATTGAAGAATGGAAATTCTTCAGAACAAAAGTCAATCCATGAAAAACAGATCGGGCAAATCCATTCTTCCGGAAATCCTGCCGGACCGGTTTCAAAACCTGGCGATGTGTCCCAATCTGTTGTTGCGGCTCCTGTCGTTCATTCACCTGCTTCGGAATTGCCGGGACTGACCGATAAGAATGAGCGTTTTTCTGAAAGGAAGGAAACACCTTCCGTCCAAATGAATGAAATGGCTGTTCGTTCCACACCGGCTTTGGATGCAAACGGAGATGCCGGTTTAGCCGAACGGAATCATCCGGAAGAAGGTAGCGACAGAAGCAGTCCAAAAGCAAATCGATTCTCTATCATTGGATTTTATTCTCCCGAACTCAGCAACCGCATTTTTACCAAAGATCATGATTCTGATGATGGCAAAATGGTCAATGATGACGACTATAAAGAAAGAGAAGCCATTGGTTATTCGTACAGCAGCGGTTTGAAAATAGGTTATTCAGTGAACAGCAATTGGACTGTTCTGGCTGGCCTGGGTTATTTTGCCATTTCGCAAAGAATCAGCCCGATGACCGTATTTTCTGAACCGGGCGCTGATGGGGTACGTCATTATGTATTGAATACCTCTTCCGGATCGGCCGAGCTTCCAAACAACGGAGGCAATGCACCACGGCCTACCGACAGCTTGCTGCTGAATACCTCCAGTCAGGCTTTGAAATTCATCAATCTGCCAGTCACCATACAATATGGTAAAACAATAAAACGCTTCTGCTGGTATGTGTTCACAGGACTTTCCCTGAACTATCTGGTTTCACAAAAATTAATTGTTGAACTGCCCAGCAGTGGAGCAGGTGCCGATACGTATTCGATTACGAATGTAAAAGGGGTAAATAAATTCAATCTGGGTTTTGTTGCCGGACTTGGAGCCGGTTATTCACTCTCCAGGCACCTGAGCCTTCATCTGGAACCTGGTCTGAAAGCAACAGTCAGTCCGATAAATACAAATACTACCGTTCAGTCTTATCCCTATTCACTCGGACTGAGTTTTGGTCTTGGGTATCATTTTTAATGGCTTTTTTTTCGAGAGAATCTTTCCTGTTTTGCTTCAGAGGGTTTTCAGAATGTTGCTCCAAAGCCTACATAATAACTTCTGCCTGTCGAAGGAATAATGCCTGGCCCGGGATATTCATCAGTCCGCAGGGTAAAGTATTTCGCATCGGCCAAATTGTTTACCCCGAATTTGATGTTGTAGTTTTTAATGCGGAAGGACGCCGACCAGTCCATCACCTGATAGGCCGGGATGAGGCCTACAGTAGGATCCGTACTGGAAATCGTATTGTTTGCATCGGCATAGGATTTAGCCGTATAGCTGATTAAAAAGGTGCTTGAGAATTTTTTCAAAACATAAGTGGCCCCGAACCGGTTAATGGTAGTGGGTGCAAATTCCACTGCATTTCCTTTGAATGCTCCGGTTACATATCTGGCATCGATATATGCAAATGCATTGAAGAAACTGAGACTGCCGATTCTGGAATTGGGGATGAGCATTTTTACCGGATTTATTTCGACATAGGTTTCAAACCCCTGATGAATGCTGTTGGCAAGATTGGTTCGGTAAGTGTATGGGTTGCCGTTTGCATCGGCAAGAGTCACAAGTCCGATGCGGTTGTTATAAGACAGATAAAAGGCGCTGAGATCAAAATTTAAATAGTTCTTTCTCGTTCCCCTCCAGCCCAAATCTGCATTGTAGCCGCTTGCATCTTTTAAATTGGGATCTATTTTAGAAGACACACCCACCGGTGTTTGATTGGAATAGTCCGTGGGCCGGTATGCTTGCGACCAATTCGCATACAGATTTGTTTTCGTTGAGGTGTTCAATTGCAAACCGATTCCGGAAAGAGGTATGTACCTGTTTTGAGAACGGTCGCTGTTCACCTGGACCGAACCGTCGGTTATATATCCTTTTGCTGCTGAGTGAAGATATTCGTACCGAAACCCGGGAGTAATTGAAAGCAGCTTGCCGATGTGAAATGTGTTTTCAACAAAGGGTGCGATATTGATGGTTGCAAAATCCAGATCGTATTGATAGGTTCCTCCGTACAGATTCAAATCAAAGTCGCTGCCTGTAGAACCCGGACCACCGCCCTGGCGTTTCATGATTCCGCTAAAAAAACGGAGTCCCGCTGCAAGTGTTTGATTGACATTGCCGATTTTGTAAATGCTCAGCAGTCTTAATTCGTTCGTCATGCTGGTAAAGCTTTCGCGTTGCACTTCCCTCTGTACATAAGTATTGGTTGCCGGGCTGATGCTGTCTGGTCTTTGGGGGCCTCCATCTTCATTCTTCCAAACGAGGTTCCTCTGGCTTATGTTTAAAGCGCTTGTGAGATAGAGGCAAGTGCTTTCAGAAAAGGAATACTGCGCTTTTAATGCAATGATGTTCCAGGGAGAATTCAGCCAGTTGCGCGAGCGGAAAGATTGTTGCGGATCTTCTTTGAACTGAGCATCACTTAACCCTCCCGGCATTTTAATTGTGTTGCGAAGCGCCGAATATTCAAGCCCGATCTTCAATCTGGAACTGGCCTTGTATTCCAGTTTGGCAAAACCCAATATCTGATTCACCTGAGAGTTTGGCCTCCATCCGCCAATCGCTTTGTATTGCATAAAGGCATAATAACTCCATTTTTTTAAGGTGCCGCCAATAGAATTGAACGAATTGAATAGTCCGAAACTGCCTGTGGTTTGTTGTGTGATGAATTCGAAGGCTTTCAGCGGGGTTCCTGTTTTGACAATGTAATTGATTACCCCCCCAAACTGAGGGCCGAACTGTAAGGATGAGGCCCCGCGTGTCACTTCAATCCGTTCAACCGCTTCCAGGGGTGGCAGATAATACGATTCCGGATAACCATAGATATCCGAAGCAACATTGTATCCGTTCTGACGCGTATTTGTTTCAATGGATTGGGTCGGATTTAACCCCCGAAAGCCGATTCCATTGGATGGAAATCCGCCCCCTTCTGTTTCCGAATAATTGGCTCCAGGAACTCTTCCCAAAACCTGACGAGGATTGTTCTGGGCTGTATTGGCATCCAGACTGTCGAGGATGATCACTTCATTTTTCTTGCCTGAATAAATCACTCCATCGTGAACTTCCTCCAGATGCCCCATTCCGCTTATGCTCAAAATTCCATTGACGGTAACTTCCCGCAGGGTCTGTATGTTTGCCTGCAATGAAATGGTGATTTCGGAAGTTTGAGCGGGATGGACCTCAACATTCCGGATCACCGTTTTGTATCCCATAAGCAAAACGACTAATTTTTGGTTTCCTACAGGTATGTTATTCAATAGAAAATGGCCGCTCTCATCGGTAATGGTCGAAAGGGAGGTGTTTTCAATTGTAAGGGTTGCCAGTGGAACGGGATTATTTAAACTGTCTTTTATGCTTCCCTGAATACTGCCGGTCTGCGCCCTGAGGAACAGATTTGAAAAAATGAAAATCAGAAGAATAAAGGTCTTTTTCGGGTAATTCTTGATCATTTGGCTTGAATTGTCTTCTTTGTGGGGCAAAATGGCCCGATAAAGTGGTTTTGTTGATGTAGATTGTCGGCTGCAAAGATTGGGAGGAACTGAGGATGCTGCAATACCCAAAAAGGGGTATTTGGAATTATTCTAAATAATGATCGGAGCCTAGGGAGCTCGGTATCGATGGATTGGCTTCATAAAATTAAAGACAGTCAGGCATTTTTGACACAGAAAACCTGTTTTTTTTGCTTTTTGTGAATTCCATTGATTTTTTCATATCTTAGTTCCACTCAAATACCAGACCTAAATCTGGAATCGTAAAATCTTCGTTGTTCAATCCCGTTCAGGAAAGTAAACAATTCAAAAACTTAAACAGAGTTCCCAATGAAAATGCAAAAAAGATACGCTTTGTCATTCCTGCTTGCCATTGCGGGAATAGCAACCGGAGCACTTCAGGCTCAGAACCAGAAGACAGCCAGCTACCGTGTTCATCAGGTTTCCATGGTGCAGTGGAATACAGCCGATGGTCTTCCTTATAAAGAAGTTCCAGGCGTGAATCTGGGTTCCACTTCATTTGAAAGAATGGACAGGGAGCAGATTGCTTTTCTGTCGAATGCTTCCGATGAACTGATCATCACGGATAAAACAACCGGGAAAGTGACACGAAAATTTCCGGTAACTTATGCTCCTCAGGATTTTGTTTATGATAAAGGATTATTCTATGTGCTTTCTGAAAAACAGGTGAGTGTCTATGATGAACAGGGAGCTTTCCTGAACAAATACATTCTTCCTGCTTCTGCGCTTGGTGTTGAAAGAATAACCCGTTTTCGGAATGAAACCTGGTTGCTTCTCCCTTCGGGCAATAGCCTGAAGATAGAATCGGCAGGGCAGGCAATGACGGCCGCCGAAAATGAAGGATGGATAACGCAGGCAGGTCATTTTGTTTCGGCCAAAATCGGGAAAGACAATTCCTATTCTGTTCATGTGACCACCAATGCAGGAAAGAGCTTCGACAAAACATTTCCCTGCGATAAACCTGTTGCCGGTGTGTATGTGGTTGGGGCAACGGAAGGACGCATCGTTTTGGATGTCCAGACATTCGTTTCCGAGAGCCCTATAAAGGTTGAAAGAACAATTGTATCCATAGAACTGAATGCGAACGGACTTGAACACTATGTGACAAGCATTCAGGTTCCTGATTGTTACTATGTGCTTTCGAATACAGATCTGCGTCTTTCTGCCAAAGGCTCTGTTCAGCAGATGGTGACAACACCCAAAGGGGCATATATCTTCTCCCTCAGTGAAGTTCGATGGGAAAATGATAGCAAATATCCTGAAGCTGTTTCCGGAATCAAGTACCATTTCAATGATCATCTCAAGTCTGTTGAAGAAAAATAAATTCCCGAACCCACAAATCCGAAAAAAATGAAACACTTTAAATTTGATGCCTGGTTCGGGCAGTCAGCAATGAATCAGAAAAAAAACCGGCCCATGAACAAACAAATCCTCTTGCTCTTATCCGCCGGACTATTCTCCGTAACAGGCTTCGGGCAGATTACGAGAACACAAATCATCAGCAATGCAGTTCCGTTTACTACCTATTCCTTCACAACAGGTTCGTCCAACATATGGAACAAATCTTGTTCGGCAGTGGGCAGTATAGTGACACCGAGCTGGGTGGTAACAGGCAAAGACACCTCCATGCCTTATTGCTGGGGAGGTTTTTCAACGCCGGCTTCTTTTACAAACGGTCTTACCCACGGCTTGTCTGCCGGAGACAATGATTGTTCAACAAGCGGCGACGGAAGCGAGAGCTGTGCATTGGGGGTGGATTGTTCGGGATTTGTTTCCCATTGCTGGGCGCTGACAACAAAATACAGCACCAATACACTGCCCAATATTTCAACCGCTTACAGCAGTGCCAGTCAGGTGCAGCCGGGCGATATTTTTAATTATGCAGGTTCGCATGTCAGACTGGTTGAAACAAACTATGCAAACGGCAGTTACCGAGTTATCGAATCATCGGCCAACGGATGGCATGTGGCCTACCATACCTACACGGCAAGCCAGCTCACCTCATATGTTCCCCGCTGGTACATACATGTAAGTGCATCCGTTACAGGTACAAATAATATTACCGGCCAGCCGTTGTCCGTCACCGTTTTCCCTAACCCCAGCAACGGACAAATCTCTCTGAGTATTCAAAACGAATCTGCTGATCTGATTGAGATCTACAACATGCTTGGACAAAAAATAATTGAAGAGAAAATCCTGAATGAAAAAACGGACCTTGATATGAGTGGTCAGGCCAAAGGAATGTACATATACCATGTATTGAACAAAGGACAGGTTTTGGGTCAGGGAAAATTCCTGATTCAATAACCGGAAAAGATTGATTGTCGATCTGAATACAGAAAAAGGGCTGCCTGTACCGGCAGCCCTTTTTCTGTGGCTTTGTTGAACAATGGCTCAAAGAAGAGGCTGAATTTGTATCTTTAGCCTGCCGAATGAGGTTCAATCAAGAATAATAAAATGACTGCAAAATCAATAGCCGGGAAGTGGAAAGGAAGTTTTACCTACGGTAAAGGGTATGGCGCCCGCACCGGGAAAAGCGTGGAATTTACATTTGAACTGAGCGATAACGACGGGGAGTTTAAGGGTTTTTCCATTGACAGTGAAACGAAAGGACTCATTTTTGATCCCATTACCGTCAAAGGGTTCTGGGAAGACGAGCTGATCAGTTTTACCATGCAATACCCTTATTACTTTACGGCAGACGACGACGGTAAAATCATCGTCGATCGCAAAAAAGCAAATCCCGAAATGATTTTCAGCGGCGAATTTTTAGAAGCTACCGGAAAATATACCGGCGATTGGGAAATCCCCGCCGACTCCAAAGAACATAGCTATGAATCTGATCTCACCCTTGGGCGCGGAACCTGGGAAATGGCAAGATAAAATAAGGGAGGCCATTTGCCCTTAGCGAAAGTGAATTTTGAAAAACACCAAACGAAGGCTGGTCCCATTTATTGTTTGCACCTGACATTTTTAACAATAAATGTTTTTCTTCAGGCGTAGTTTCCCCGATACTAATCAAAATCTAATTTCCAGATTCGCCCCTGGCATGGACTTTGAAAGTTTAGACATTGAAAGTTTAAACTTAAAATCCTTCCCGAATGAGTTATATTGAAGAAGCTGTTCTGGGCATAATTGCGTTCAACGCTTTTGTGCTGATCGTGTTGTATTCGCTGAGCAAAAAACAGGAACCGCGTTTTGAGACCAGCCAGACAAGTAAGCAGTCAGTTTCTTCAGAAAAGCCAGACTCCGCCGAAAGACCCGATCAGGCTGAAAAGGAAAAGCCAAAAATAAATTGGGACATGTCAGATGGAGATTTTGGCATTTAGCCTCCAAACCCAGTCAACAGCATTCCTTCAGTCTTCATCCTTCTCAATACTTTCCGGAACAATTTTTTTAACAATCCGGTAAACCGGGTATAATGCTGTGAGCACGGAAATGAATGTTTCCATAAAAACCAGTTTGGAAGGATACATGTTCTGGCTGTCAGCGTGGAGACTGACAAACAGGGTGTAAGGCCAGATTTCTTTTATTCCCATTAACAATGTGATTCCAATGGTCATTGCGCCATAAAGCAGCCGGAGCACGGCATGCAGATCGATTTCGGTTTTTGCTTTTCTTTCGGGCATTGCAATGGGTATCGGCTGAATTAAAGATAGGGAAAATATATTGGTTGATCAGGAGCGATATTCTGTAATTTTGGTATTCATTAAAAAAACTTTATGTTCAAACAGTATCTTTTAAACAGCATCGTCAAGGAAATGAAGGTCTGCCGCAGACTGGCAACAAAAATACCTGTTGACAAAATGAATTATAAATCAAAGGAAGAAACGCGGAGCATTGGAGAGCTTCTTCATTATCTCTCTTACATTGGTACAGGAATAATCCGTTTTTGGTACCGCACCGACAATTCCGATATGAAAACATTTTTTGCTTCGGTGAAAGCAGAAACAGTGGTGAGCAGCCCCGGGCAATTTATTGCAGCCATGGATGCTCAAATCGAGTTGGTCACCAAGTTGTTTGATACGATCAGCGAGGAGGATCTGAATAAAAAAATGGTCACCTATCCCTGGGGAGAAACGGCACCGCTGGGAGAAGCTATAATCGAAACAACGATAAAGTGGATGACCGCTTACAAACTCCAGTTGTTTTCGCTTATCAAACATGCAACCGGCCAGAAATTGGGAACTCCGGATGCGTGGAGACTCACTGAAATGACCGTCTGATTGTAAAAATGATTCCCCAAAGATCCCGGATGATTCTGATTGAAGCCAGAGTCATCCGGGATTCTAGCCCTTTTACCCCTTCTAACACTCCTTTCAACGATTAGTTCCTATTGCGGTTGCCGGTTATCCCTAGTTTTGGTTCAAATAAAAGAATCAAAATAATTTAATAACAAGCGGCCTATGAAATCTCTATTTACTACCCTCAGTTTATCCTTGGTTCTGCTTGCTTTCAATAGCAGCGACATCCATGCCCAATCCTACCAAAAAGGTCAGGTTGATCTCAATCTTGGCTTAGGCCTTGGCAATACATTTATTGATGCAGGAACCTATTCGGCGCTTCCTCCTATCAGCCTTGCCGTGGAATATGGAATTACGAACGACATCAGCCTGGGTGGGTATCTTGCCTTTGCCGGAGCTACTTATAAATATTCGGCCTGGGAAAACTGTCCGCATCTGGGTGATTATTATTATACAGACACCCATTCCTGGACCTACACAATTGTGGGGATCCGCGGAGCCTATCACTTCGGTCGGTTTATCAAAATTGACCGGCTGGATGTTTATGCCGGCCTGATGCTCGGAAATGATTTTGCCAAAGAAACCTATTCCACAACATCACAGTGTCCCGATCATTTTGAATACGTTTCAAGAACTTATGGTGGCGGAGTGGCTTCCTTGTTCGGTGGCGTAAGGTACCGTTTTACAGACCATCTGGGTGTTTTTGGCGAAGTGGGCTATGGCATTAGCTTGCTGAACGTAGGCCTGAATATTAAATTCTGAAAATATTTTGTTTAACCAGCAGAAAGCCGCATTGGCCAGTACGCATTCCCTGAGGATGCAGATTGGCTTTGCGGCTTTTCTTTTTGTTTCTTTTGAGAACCGGCACCCCTTAGGTCGATTGTGATTGTTTATTTCAGTCCCTTTCTTTTTGTAACCACTCCTTTTTCTTTCAGGTTTTTGTAATTCGAGCGCAGACGCAAAAGCCAGAATATGCGTTCTTCTTGATAATAATAATTGATGTTTTCTATTTTGTGTTTTGTGAAATTATAAAACGACAGTAAATAGGATTTGTAATAACTGCCGTCTTTCTTTGTGGTTTTATATACAAACGGAAATACGCTCAATTCCGTTCCGCCATCCTTATGAATGTTGGAATAAACCCGGAACAAGAAACGGGTACCCCTATCGCCATTGACATCCTTTTCGCTTGTAAAAACCTGCCAGAGCA
>PLXK01000149.1 GCA_003151415.1 Bacteroidota bacterium | reverse complement strand
GATCAAAACTATTTGCCTGTCAGGCATTTACAGATTTCTCGTTCCTTTTGAATCCAAACTCCAGAATCCGGTCGATGAAGTCGTATGGTTTGTAATGATTGATTGCAGCCTGATGAAAAATACAGGTTGCGGGGGTCATTCCGGGCAAGGAGTTGACTTCGATAAATATGACTTCAGCACGAGGCCCGTCAAAAATCCGCACAAAAGCATCAATGCGGCAATAGCCCGAAACACCAAGAACTTTAGCTGCTTTTCCCAATTCTGTTTTCACTTGCGCGGAAATGGAATCTCTTTCGGCTTTATTGTCCGAGTAACGGGCCGGGTGGATGTTTTGACCCTGGCCGGGCAGGAATTTTTCTTCCAGCGAGAGTACTTCTCCTTCGGATAAAGCTTCGCTGGCCTCGAACACTTCGAACACCGGAACTCCTTCATTGTTATACTTGCAGAGCATGCCGCCAGTAACCTCCAGGAAATGTTTTGCATTCTTCTTGGAGATCAACTCTTCGACAAGAAATACATTTTTCTGCGGGAACTCTTCTTTGGCCTTGATGTGCAATTGTGCAGATGCCACCGGATCAAACTCTTCTGACTTACGGAAGATCAATGCGGCAAAAGCGTCAAGTTCATCGAGCGACTTGATTTTTTTAACCGCCGAACTGCAACCGTCATCTACGGGTTTCGCGATGAAAGGAAGTCCGATCCGGGTTTTGATCAGTTCTTTCAGGGCATCGCCGTTCTTGTGCCATTCCTCTTCAGTCACAAGCATGTGTTCAGCAATCAGCAAACCGTTTTTTCTCAACTGCTCGTTGGTTTTGAATTTATCGATTGTCAATCCCGAACTCGTTTGATCTGAACCGTTGTAGGGCAATCCTATACGCTCCAGCCTGGCCTGTACCTCCCCGTCTTCACCGGGTCGGCCGTGCAAAGCGATAAATACACCGTCAACCGTTTCGCCCAATTGCTCATAGGTGACTTTGCGGGGTTTAGCGAGGCTGAGCGGACTCGAATATTTCTCGGTCATGAACCGACAGCGTTGTATAATTTCGTTCACCACCTCGTGAACCTTATAGTTTTCAATTTTATCCCGGATATCATCCGCATTGTCCTTCAGGAGTAAATTGATCGGGACCTGGTACATGAAATGCTCGGCATTATTTCCAGTCAGGAAAACCGGTATCGGCTCATATTTATCCGAGGAAGAAAGTTTTTCATAAATATTGCGTCCGCTTTCGACAGAAATATGCCGCTCGGAAGAATATCCTCCAAAGAGTACCGCGATTTTAATTTTGGAAGAAACGGACGCACGTTCTTTCTTGATCACTTCATCCAGGCTGACAAGAAGCATGTCGAATGCCCCACTGTTCATGCCTGAAAGGATCCTGCAACTGAGTGAGGTCCGTATAATATATGTCAGAAACTGGGAGGGGTTCAATCCGATTTCAGCTGCCTGATGAAAGAAAAACGAAGAAGGCATCATTCCGGATGTCGTGTTCGGGTCGTTCAGAAAAATCTGGCCCTGATCTGTAATGAATCCATCGATCCGCGCATACACATCAAAGCTGAGTGCCTTAAACAATCGTTCACATTCCTGGCGAATGGATTGAATTTGCGGACTGGGCAAATCGATTGGTGTAATTTTTCGTGAAAGGCCTGGCAGATATTTGGAGCGATAGTCAAACAGTTCTTTTCCTTTTCTGATTTCTGTAGGTGGCAGGGCAACCGGCAGACCGGCTTCGTCCTGAACAACGATACATGAAAACTCCCGGCCGGAGATGAAACCTTCGAGCAAGACGGTGCTTTCTCCATCAAGCGATTCGATGAGGAATGGCCCTGCAGATGCAATGTGCTGCTCGATATAATGAAGCAGTTCGGCAGGTTGATAAAATTTTCGGGCACCAATTCTGACAGGTATTCCAAGTCCTTCGCGGATATCGCAAAGAACACGGATAAATTCGATTTTCGCTTCAGGCTTCAGTGTTTTCCAATGACTACTGTCCAGCTGATAGGTGAAAAAACTTTTATCGATGGCATGACTGAAAGATTCAAAATTGTCTTTTTGTAAAATGCTGATGCCGATGGAAGAACCCTGATGCGCAGCTTTGACAACAAGGGGAAAACCAATTTCTTGCTTCGCTTTGTTAAAAATAGCCTCTTTGGAACCAACACTCCAGTCGTGTCTCGAAACAGCCAGATAAGCAGGGCTGTTAAAACCGGCATTGACCATGAGTCCTTTTTGGACTGCCTTGTCCATTCCAATGGCAGAGGGAAGTATCCCGGATCCGGAGTATGGGATACCCAGATATTCGAGCAGGCCCTGAATGCGACCGTCTTCGCCGAATGTTCCATGAAGACAGAGAAAAGCGAAATCAAAATGCGTGTGTAGATTGGAGGCAGGAATTTTTTTCCCGATTCGGGAAATCAGTTCCTCCTGTTTGAGTTCATTCAGTGGTCCGAGGCTTTCGGCATAGAGCTGGAAGTCGGAATTCCCCGCAGGAAGGAATTCAACCGGAGGATAAAAATCGCGGATACTCCCTTTGTATATGTACTCCCAATTGAGTAAAACAAAATTTCCGAAGCTATCTACAAAAACCGGCACGGCCTCAAAGATCGATTTGTTGAGATTATCGTAAACAGTTCGGCCTCCGGCAAAGGAAATTTCACGTTCTTTTGATGTCCCCCCAAAAATGATTCCGATTTTGATTTTCATAAAGGATGTTCAGCTTTAAGCCATACAAATTTAGCCATTCTGCTCATCATGAAGAAATCAGTCCTTTCAAGTATTCAACCAACTTATGAACGGCGATGGCGCGGTGACTGAATTTGTTTTTTTCTTCCAGGCTCATTTCGGCATAGCTTTTTGTGAACCCCAAGGGCCGAAATATGGGGTCATAGCCGAAACCCTGTTTACCCTGTTTTTCTGTCAAAATTTCACCCCTGACAAGGCCTTCAAAAGCGGCCTGTTTCCCATCCAGAACCAGGGCAATGACGGTGCGAAAACAGGCATTTCTGTTGGTGTTTCCGTCCAACTCTTTCAAAATCTTCTGCATGTTTTTCTCTGCATTTCTGTCATTGCCGGCATAACGGGCTGAAAAAACACCCGGACGTCCGTCAAGTGCCTCAACTTCCAGGCCCGTATCATCCGCAAAGCAATTGAGTTTGTATTGGTTGTAAACATAGAGCGCTTTTTGAAGGGCGTTCCCTTCAATAGTTGCCGAAGTTTCGGGAATTTCCTCCAGACAGCCGATCTCGGAAAGGCCAATAAGCGTGATCCCAGGGTTGATCAGGCTGGCCAGTTCGGCGATTTTATGCTTATTTGCGGAGGCGAATACGAGTTGCATACAGTATGTTCAGGTTGATTGATAATATTCCCTGATGCATTGTGATATAAACGATATCTGTGGTTTTTCCAATTCAAAAAACAAAGGCAGCCGCAAAAGACAATCCGAATATTTATCGGCAAAAGGCAGAACCCGGCCATCGTGTTGTTTCCTGAAAAAGGGGCTTTGATGAAGCGCCTGATAATGAAACGAGGCAAGAATACCCATTTTTTTCAAATGGGCAATCAAACCCGCGCGTTCCTGCCGGCTATTACAAACAATATAGAAAATATGGCCGTTATTGGAAGAAAAATCATCGATTACAGGTACTCTAAAATACCTTTCCAATTCCGGCAATTTCAGCTCCAGGTAATAGTGTTTCCACAATTCAATTCTCCTGGACTGAATCGTATCCAAATGAATCAGTTGGCCGTACAAAAAGGCGGCAATCAAGTCGGAAGGTAAAAAAGAAGAACCTTTATCCACCCATTTGTATTCATCCACCTCACCGCGTATAAAAGAAGCCCTGTTCGTTCCTTTCTCCCTGATTACCTCTGTCCGATTTACATCCTTCGGGTCGTTTACCAGAATCATCCCACCCTCCCCCGCCATGACATTTTTGGTTTCGTGAAAAGAAACGGCTCCATAGTGCCCGATACCGCCCAAAGCTTTCTCTTTGAAAAAAGCATGAATTCCTTGTGCCGCATCCTCAATGACAATCAGGTTGTTGTTCTCTGCCAGCTCCATTATTTTGTCCATATTGCAGGCCACTCCGGCATAATGGACAGGCACAAGGGCCTTTGTTTTTGACGTGATAAGCGATTCGATCAGCGAAACATCGATATTCGGATTGAGTGGATTCGAATCGGCAAATACAATTTTCGCTCCTCTCAAAACAAAAGCATTTGCTGTCGAAACAAAAGTATAAGACGGCACAATGACCTCGTCTCCTGGTTGAATATCCGCAGCAATTGCAGCAAGCTCCAGTGCATCTGTACATGAAGTAGTAAGAAAGGCTTTGGTAAACGAATAGTTCTTCTCGAAAAAATCCTGACAAAGTTGTGTGTGGGGGCCGTCTCCTGAAAACTTTCGCCCCGACATTGCCTTTTCAATGAATTTCAATTCATCACCGGTAATATAAGGTTTATTGAATGGAATTGGGGTCATACGCACGTTGGATTTTCTCACTATTTAATCTGAGTGTAAACGAAACCAGGGAAATCAAACCTTTTTCCATTTTCAATCAAAGCCCCCCCCTTATAAACTGCCGCATTCGTCGAAGTTCACTGAAACCCGGAACCGCAAAATGTTGATATTGTTGGCTGTAACTTTGAATCGAAACAAATTTAATTATAAAATTCCATTCGCCTTGATTTAAACAAGAACAAGAAAAATCGCCTGACTTCCCCCTTAAGGCCATGTACCCCTATACAATGAGAAAGACTGAAGAGAAAAATCCGGATTCTTAATCCTATTTTTGGCTATATTTGAGGAAATAATCCATTAGTGTTCATGCAAAATCAGCTTTCTCCTGCGGCCTTATTTATTTGTTACCCGCAAAGGGGGGAACGATTTTTAACCTGCATAAAAAAGAAGCTTGAATATCCCATATTGAATTGATTCATTCACCGACGCAAATCGTTTACCAAGATTAATGGCTGATCTGGCTCCAATAGTTTTATTTGTTTACAACAGGCCGATCCATACAAGGCAGGTATTGGAATCTCTTCAGGCATGTTCACTATCCGGGGAATCGACGTTATTTATATTTTTTGACGGACCAAAAACAAATGCGACGGCAGCCGATCTTCAGAACATTGAAAAAACCCGATCTGTTATTGGTGAAAAACAATGGTGTGGCACTGTCAATATCCTGACCAACGAAAAAAACAGGGGCATCGATGAATCAATTGTGGCAGGCGTCAGCCAAATCATTGAACAATCCGGCAAAGTAATCGTTTTGGAAGACGACCTCATCCCGGCGAATTGTTTTCTTGAATTTATGAATCAGGCGTTAACTGTTTATAAGGACCATAAAAACGTTTATTCCGTGAATGGATTTATGTTTCCGACAGGATACGGTAAGGCAGAAACCGTTCTGCTCCCTCTGACAAGTTCATGGGGGTGGGCGACATGGAAGGACCGCTGGACAGATTTCAAATTCGATGCCGGCAACCCCATTTTCTTGTCCGGCAATTCCTTCATCAATCAACGATTTAACCTCCCCGGCATCAACTATGCTGAACTGATGCTCAGACACAAAGAGTGCTGGGATATCAATTGGTATTTTCATGTGTTCAAAAGAAACGGACTTGGCGTATTCCCTTCTCAGACATTGATCAAGAACATCGGGTTTGATGGAAGCGGCGTACATTGCCCCGATCAGGAATTCGCACAAGATTTTTCTAACGCGACAAATCTGGTTTGCACCACTGAAAAAGAAATCAATCTGACTTTCTATGAAAATTATTTAAATTATTTTGCAAGGCAGAGTCCTGACAAATCAAATTTCTCTTTCATTCAGCGTTTATTTGGGAAAACAAGAACTGTTTTTAAAAAAGGAACAAATAGAAGCCCTCTGACATAACGGCTTCGTCCACCAAATTTTTTGGGATTTTATGCCACCCGCACTTAACTATTTCTATGAACAGAATTAAGCAGTTATACCAGAACATCAGGAATATCCAGGTTCCTTTTCAGGAAAACGAAAAGTCGATTCAGGATCTTAAGATACTGACTGCAAAAATGCTGATTGGCAATTTGAAAAATGCGAAAACGCTTCATGAGGCTGAATTCAAAGTTTTCTCACAATGGGGAGACGATGGAATTATTCAATATTTACTCCAGAAAGTCCCGGTTCAAAACAAAGTATTTGTGGAATTCGGCGTTGAAAATTATACGGAAGCGAATACCCGTTTTCTGCTTATCAATAACAACTGGAAGGGTTTGGTGATGGACGGATCGGAAGAACATATCAACTATATTCAAAATGATCCGATATACTGGCGTTATGGATTGAAAGCCAAATCCGCTTTTATAACTGCAGAAAATATAAACGGGTTGATAACCGGCGAAGGCATAGCGGGAAACATCGGCATTCTGAGTATTGATATTGATGGGAATGATTATTGGGTGTGGAAAAGCATGAATGCAGTCGATGCGGATATCGTTATTGCAGAATACAACAGCCTCTGGGGCTCAGAAAGACCCGTTACAATACCTTATGACCCTTCCTTTGAGAGAACAAAAGCACATTACAGCAATCTTTACTACGGAACTTCCCTCACCTCTCTTTGCGATATAGCCAACGAAAAGGGATACTGTTTCATAGGCTGCAACAGTTCCGGGAATAACGCTTACTTTGTCAAAAAGGAGAAAATGACAAACTTGAAACCCTTGTCGGCCTCAGAAGGATTCGTTGAAGCTAATTTCAAAGAGTCGAGGGACCATTCGGGAGCATTGACTTTTTTGTCGGGTCCCAAAAGACTTGAAGCTTTAAAAGGAAAGGAAGTATTCAACACCAGAACAAATCTAAAAGAACCCATTTAAATGAAGAAGCCTTTACCTGTCAACTTGTCTGAATAAATTTATGATAAAAAAAGTATTGATTGTAGGCTCCGGCGGTTTTATCGGGACACACTTATTTTCTCACTTTGAAAACCTTGAAAATTTCGAAGCCTACGGTTGCGATCTTCATCCCAAAACCGCACCCTTGGCCCGTTATTTTTCTGTAAATAATCCAATACCGGATTATTCCAGCATATTTCGAAGCCAGAATTTTGATTATTGCATCAATGCTTCGGGTTCGGGAAATGTGGCCTATTCCTTTATTCAATCCCTTCAGGATTTCAATCTGAATGTCAGCAATGTGATTGCCCTGCTTGATGCAATAAAACAGAATGCTCCTAAATGCAAATTTCTCAATTTTTCAAGCGCTGCCGTCTACGGAAATCCGGAACGCATCCCAACAGATGAAACTTCTGAAATAAAATCACTTTCACCTTACGGCGTACACAAATTTATTTCTGAAACCATTTGCAAAGAGTACTATAATTTTTTTCAAATTCGGACTTGCAGCATGAGGGTTTTTTCTGCCTTCGGCCCAGGATTAAAAAAACAATTATTCTGGGATATTTACTCAAAAGCTTCTCAGAGCAAAAACAATGAAGTAGAACTCTGGGGCACGGGGGATGAAACGCGTGACTTTATATTTATAGACGACATCGTTCAAGCAGCTGATCTCATTATCCAGAATGATTTTTTTAGCGGTACCTCACTCAATGTGGCCAATGGCATCGAAACCACGGTCAGGCATGCGGCCGCCTGTTTACTAAAAAACACATACCCCGGACGAATCCTCAAATTCAATGGAAAACAAAAGGAAGGAGATCCCCAAAGATGGCAGGCGGACATTTCAATCTTAAAATCCTTCGGTTATTCTCCCCGTTTCGGAGTTGAACAGGGTCTGGTTCATTATGCTGATTGGATAAAACGATTTCATAACCTAAATAGCTGATGCGGGTAGGTCTTTTGATGGTAGGTGATTACAATTGGGCCGGCGGGCTCTATTATGTACTTAACATTATTCGTCTGTTTAAATTAAAAGAAAACCAAACTCAAAAAATCAGACTGGTCATCTTTTACAATAAATCCACTCCTTCCGAAATCCTCGATGAGTTGAAAATGTATCCTGTTGAACTTGTGGATATGGATAAACATTCATTGATCTACAAAGTCTATTGCAAGCTGATTTACAGCCTTATCAAAATAAACATTCGGTTTATCAACGAAATCAACAATCAGAAAGTCGATTATCTGTTCCCCCTCACGGATTATCTTCCGGAGCAGAATCGCATCAGCAGTAAAATTATTTACTGGCTCTATGATTTCCAGCACTTTTTTCTTCCTCAGCTTTTTAGCCCCCAAGAAATAGTTCGGAGGAATCTTTCTTTTCAAAACATTGCTCATCAGGGGCATCGCATTGTGGTCTCCAGCCAGGACTCCCTCAACAGTTTTCACAATTTTTTCCCAAGCAGCAAGGCCAGGGTGCATGTCTACGAATTCGTATCTATCATTGACAAATCCGGACTAACACCATCCATCGGTACGGCGTACAATCTTACAGGAAAATATTTTCTGGTTTCCAACCAGTTCTGGCAGCACAAAAACCACATCGTCATTTTGAAGGCTATACAACTTCTTGTTCAAAAAGGACTGAAAACAAAAGTTGTATTTACCGGATCACAAAATGACCACCGAAACAAAAGCTATTTTACAGAGCTGAAAAAGTTTATTGATCAAAACAAGTTGAATGATTACATCCTCTTCACAGGCTTCATTTCCAGGGAAAATCAACTTGCACTCATGGATGATTCCCTTGCCGTTATCCAACCCAGCTTATTCGAAGGCTGGAGCACAGTTGTTGAAGATGCAAAGGCCCTCAGCAAACCCATTCTCGCATCCAATCTTGCCGTTCACCACGAACAAATAAAAATGAACGGTCTTTTTTTCGAGCCGGCAGACTTTCAAACGCTCGCCGGTCACATGTCAACCCTGCTTTCCTCCGGGTTCACATCAGCCGACACAAATTACGGCCAGTATTTAAATGTTTCGTTCAATACCTTGTTGGATATCTTTAAAGAATGACAATTCCTCCCGCTGCAGCCGGACTCCTTTGTCCGGCATTTTTTTTACCTTTAACCAATCAGGCATCCGCTAAAAACCGGCCCAATGATGGGAGGGATTGGAAAACTTTAATTTGCTCTGATTTTCAGTGCAGCCGGAAGGTTCCCATTGGTATGAAACGTCATTGTTTTGAAACCCAAGTAAAGAAAATCTTGCCATGAAAATATTTACAAAGCTTTTTTTGAGCCTGGTCGGCCCCGAGGAAATTGAAGAAAATTTAAATAACCTGAAGATTTCGCGTTGCAACGCACACGTTACCAAGCACTTTTCCGCCAGGTTTTATGAGCAGGCCGAAGTTTTCAATTTTCAAAACAACAAGGAAAAAATTCAAATTGCGGAAAACTCACATATCAGAGGTGAACTTCTTGTTTTCGCCAATGGCGGCTCAATTTCGATTGGAAAAAACAGCTACGTTGGGGTCAATAGCCACATCTGGTCTGGTGAAAACATAGAAATCGGAGATGACGTATTGATTTCTCACAACGTAAATATCATCGACACCAATTCGCATGAATTGGACGCCTTGGAAAGAAAACAGGGTACTCTGCGCATCTTTTCCAAAGGACATCCGGAGGAGAAAGGAAGCGTCGTAACCAGCCCCATTAAGATAGGCAATCACGTCTGGATAAATTTCAATGTAATCATATTGAAAGGAGTAACAATCGGAGAAGGCTCTATAATTTCTGCAGGAAGTATTGTGACCAAAGATGTCCCCCCCTATTCTTTTGTCGCCGGCACTCCTGCCACGGTGATAAAAAACTTAAAGTCCTGATTTCTTATACCGCTTTTGAAAAACCTGCAGCAAGGTTCATTTCACTCTTAAATCTGCAATTAAAGAAGACATTCTGAAAGAAGTGGACTGATCAGACTTCAGTTTTTCAAAGCTTCTTAAAATGATGCCATTCTGATCATCCTGATAGGAATCCGTAAATTGGTGGTTGGAGTCATAATATTGCAAGAGCTGAATTTTCAAGCCACATTCCAGGCTCATTTTCGAAAGCAGATCTTTGTTCCATAAAATTTTATGATCATCGCATCCGGGTCCGGATCCGCCTGGCCTTGTGTATTCAATATAATCAGGGGATTCGTGATATCCGTCGGGAACCGCAATTCTGAACACCCCGTTTTTTTTCAAATATTTCCGGATAAGATAAAAAGCCGTTTCCGACTGGGCCGGTGAAAGGTGTTCAAAAACATGTTCGGCGAGCAAATTGTCAATACTTCCCTCTTTAAATAAATAGTCCCAGTCTTTTGCCAAGGTAATGTCAAAGTGAGGCAAATCGGTTGATAACCACCCATCAAATCCTGTAATGGAGCTTCCCAGAATCACTTTTACAGGTTGCCCGGAATCCACCTTTTTCCTCACCTCACCTCTGATTTTCAGTCGCCCCAGGATACGCCAGCGATGGCGTCTCAAACTGTTTATGAATCTGATCATGTGTCTGATGTTATCTCTTCTTTATATATTCCTTCGCACTTTTCGAAATCAGGTCGATTCCTTTTCTAAGATCTGTGGTAAAAAGCAAAGGGTATGTCAAAACGGGTTCAATTTTATTTGAATACCCTTGTTTGCTGCCTAATTTGAGTGGCACCTGGTGAAGACTGGCGATTTGTTGTGCAATGTATTCGATGGTCACCCATTTCCCATCGGTGATGTCCACGCGTGTGGCGCCTGCATTCCTGATATCGACCATGTTTTTCACGCAATCGTCCATAAATATGAACTGCCGCTCCTCCTGACCATCGGTCATCAGTTCGATTTTTTTGTGCTCCAAAGCCTGCAAAATAAGATCAGGAATTACATGTGATTTTACACCAGGCTCTTCCCATCCATACACATTCCAGAATCTGCATATTTGGCCACCAAGCAAACGGGTCCACTCTTCGCCAAGCAATTTTGTCACTCCATAGGGAGTATTTGGCGAAGCCATCTGAGATGATGCGAACATGAACGGAATTTTCGAATTCTCAAGAAAAGAAAATATCCTTTCACAAATGGTCGCATTGTTTCTGATGATATTGACAAGATAGTTCTCATTGGCAAGATATTTTGCTCCGCCGACATCCCATGCCAAAAACCAAACATAATCGAAATCCGCATAATCTTCGAGACTTTGGGTCCGGATATCAAAACCCGATTTGAGATCCAGGCTGATTACCTCTTCGCCAATACTGATGAGGTAAGTGCACAAGGATTGCCCGATTGTGCCGTCACCCCCAAGTACTAAATTTTTTCTAATTGCCATATTCTATCACTTAATTGTTTCAGAGGATGCTCCGCAAATCCCCAGTTCGACCCATTTTTGTATGGGATATTATTGAAAGCATGCGACCCATGACTTTGGTTGGTACCATGAATAATTGACTCGGGATGATCCAGGTGGTAGTGATGACCAAGCACCATAGGTTTGAGACCGGCGTGCAAAAGCTGATTGAGTCCGTTTGAGTCCACACCCGCACGGACATTGGTCAGCTTTTCATCGTAACCGGTAGCATTGAGCCAATTTTGTTTATGTGTGAGAATAAAATTTCCAACTACGGCAGATAAATTGGCTGAGGCGGAGAATGTGATTACGAAATTTTCAACAGCCCGCGTATGCCGTTCAGAGAGAGGTTCCTGATCCCACCTAAAACTGACATAATGCGTTGCATAAACATAGTTTTTATTTAATCTATTAATGTTTTTCATCACATTGGGCCCGATGAAACAATCCGCATTTATCATGATGATCCAATCTCTGCTCGCCTTCCGCAGAGCCAGATTTTTCGCAAAATATTCCAAAACCGGCATTGCTTTGTTTTGCGTTATCTGATTGTGTATTTCGTTTGGAACAATGTAGCATTTTGCCTCCGGGTATCTTTTTTCGATCCAAAAACAATCGCTTTCCCTGTCTTCAATCCGGTTCCATTCGACATAAATCAATTCCGCTCCGGGAAGTTGTTTCAAATTCCAGTCAAGTGTCGTTTTTAGCCGGAGTGAGAAATCTCCGCCATAATTGTCATTTCTGCCCACAACAACGATCGAAATATTTTCGGGCCCCACAGATTCAGAGCCACGATGGAAAAAGTATCGTTTTAGATTCCATACTTTTTCCAAAATAAAATGTTTGACCCTAAAAAAACGATGCGTCATATTTAAGAACCTCCCTTACTGTTAAATCCCTCTTCAGGCTTTGAGTGAAAATTTTTCGCCTCTCCTCCAAATAAGCACAATGAATATTTTTCCTGAATCCCTTTCAGGAAAAACAAAAAATAAAAGCGGATTTCATAACCAAAACAACCCTCTGCAGCAAGGATTTCAGGCTTCCAATTCTGAAGTTGAATGAGTGCATCACAAGTTTATCAAAAATATTGAATTATCCGATATCGAGGCTCACTTTCCACCTTTTTTACCATTCCCAGCTCGATGCATTTTCGAAATCAGAGTGCTTCAGTGGCTTTTTTTACACCATGAAATAAAACATGGATGGGCAGAAAAACAAAACAGATCCTGACTCGACCACCTGCAAGGAGAATGATCTGAATCAAAACAGAATAAATAATCAACAAAACAAAAAAAATAATCTAAATTTAGCCCTGATACTGATAAATATCAGCACTCCCTGAATAAGTTCAATTTCACACATATTGAAGCAAGACATCTGTTTGAATTGTTAAACATGAACAATTGAAAGCGATCAGATCAGGGTACCCTTGAAAACAGATCAAATGGATTTTTCAGGGGAATACCCCCCTTTTAAAGGCAATAAAATCAAAAATCAGGAAAAAGAGTCAACATAATTTGGCAATTCAATGATCGTAATTTCGGACAAATCCGGTCAGCTCGGAAACAGGATAATTGTTTTCGCAAGCTTCATCGCAATAGCCTGTGAACAAAACCTGACAGTAGCAAACCCTTCATTCGAAGAATATTCAGACTATTTCGACTCCTGCAAAAACTACCTGATTCCGGGCTACCCGAAAGCTTACTTCAAAACTTCAAAAAAATATCTTAGAAGATTTTCATACCGGCTTGCTTACCTTGTTGCCAGAATTCTGCACAGACTCAAATTCAATTCACGCTATCTGGGTTACATCTATCTCGATTCGAACGAACGGTTCAATTTACAAACAAAGCATAAACTTCTGGAGAAAACCTTTTGTTTGGTGCAAGGATGGGGCTTTCAACCGGGTCAGTTGCTCTCAAAACACAGAGAACGAATCTGTGCTTTTTTTCAGCCTGGACATGAATATAACCTGAGAATAACTGAATTCATCAGCCAGGCCAAAACGGGCAATCGTCTGCTCATAGGCATTCATATCCGGCAGGGGGATTACAAAAATTTCGAAGGGGGGAAATATTTTTTTGAAACAGACTCCTATATCCGGCTGATCAGTCATCTCAACCAACAATTCTTTACCGAATTGAATCAAAAACCCCGCTTTGTCATTTTCTCGAATCAATCCCTGAAGCAGGAAGTGTTCCACCTATTGGACGGGATCGATTTTATTTTCGGGCCAGGGCATGAACTGTTGGACATGTATTGCCTTTCAGCCTGTAATTACATTTGCGGCCCACCCAGCACATATACAATTTGGGCTTCTTTTTATGGAAATGCTCCTTTATTTATGTTCAGGGAGCCCGGGAAAAAAATTTCTCCTTCCGAATTTCTTGTTTGGAAACCGGATTAGAAACAAACAGTAAACAAAGACAAGGCTCCACGATTAATCATCAGCATGAATCAAACAGGGCCTAAAAGCAGCTTTTATTTTGCCAATCTCGACGGATTGCGAAGCATCGCCTTTGTGTCCGTATTCCTTTGGCATATAAGTACATACATGGCCTATCTTCCCAGCCCGGGAGTGGAATCTATCCTTCTCAAAACAATCTGTTCACAAGGACATCTGGGTGTCAATCTTTTTTTTGTGCTTAGCGGATTTCTTATTTCATTTCTGCTGATGATGGAAAAAGAGAAACAAGGGCGCATTCAGATCGTTCACTTTTATTTCCGGCGGCTCCTCAGAATCTGGCCGCTTTATTTTGTCATTGCCGGACTCGGTTTATTTTGCATCCCAATGCTACTCCATCAATTCAATCCAATGCAAATCAGGGAGCATGGTCTGTCCTTTTTGTTTTTTACCAATAATTTTAACAGGATACACACCGGTTTTGTTGGTATTGGCAATGACAGCCTGGGTGTCTTATGGTCGATTGCCGTGGAAGAGCAATTTTATTTTTTCTTACCCTTGCTACTTGCGCTGTTTAACAGAAAATGGTTCCCGTGGCTCTTTTTGTTCACGATTCTGGTGTCCCTTATTTTCCGTTGGGCAAACATTTCTGACGAGAACGTTATTTACCTGCACACCCTCAGCGTCATGTCAGACCTTGCCATTGGAGCCATTCTCGCTTATCTGGTATGCTTCAAGCCCGGTTTTGTTCACTATCTGAAAAAGCTGCCGCAATTCGCAATCATCTCGGTGTATCTTCTTTCTCTGATTTTCATTTTTTTCTTCAGCTACCGGATAAATCTACCTGTTTATCGTCTTTTTGAAAGACTCGTGTTTTCGTTCTTCTTCGCTTTTATTATTGCCGAACAATGTTATTCTGATAATTCCTTTTTTAAATTCAAAAACAGTAAAATCCTATGCAAAATGGGGTTGATAACTTATGGCTTGTATTGTCTTCATTTGTATTCCATCATGATTGTTCAGAAAATCAATTCACATTTCGGAGTCGTTCATATCTCGACACTATTGTTTTATTGCGAACTTATTACTTGCCTGATAATAAGTATTCTGCTTGCAAAATTGAGCTACACTTATTTTGAAAGTTATTTTTTAGCTCTGAAGAAGAGATTCGATTAATATGGAATAGGCCCAATCCTATTGAAAAATATCCGGAAGTTCAGAGAGCGTGTTTTGAGTGCCGAATGCACTTTCGAAAGTGTCAATAGAATCTTATCTTTACATCAAATCTCTTCAAACCTCCTTATGACTACGACAAGTTTTGAAAGTGCCAGCTACTCAAAACATTCCAATTCCTATAATCAGATCAAGTCGGATGCGGATGAATTGAAGCTTTACAAGAACTGGTTTGAGAATAAAACGGTGGATTTGTGGAGACATTTGATGATGTTTTCCATAATGGATCCATTGTTAAATCATTATCCGGATTCTACCTGGATCACGGTGGGTGATGGACGGTTTGGAACAGCTGCAACGTACATTGAGAAACATGGCGGTAAAGCCCTGGCCACCGACATTGATATCTCGTTACTGAAAATTGCTCAAGATGAAAAAATGATTTCCTCATTTGCACTTTGCAATGCCGAGGCCATGCCTTTTGAAGCCAATTCCTTTGATTTTTCTTACTGCAAACAGTCCTACCATCATTTCCCAAGACCATTCGTGGCTTTGTATGAAATGATCCGAGTCAGCAAAAAGGCTATCCTGTTAACCGAACCCGCAGACTGGATCCCACTTCCGGTTCCCTTTAAAATTCTTCAGAACATTAAACATTTTTTGAAAAAATTGATTAAAAAACAGATTGCGCATCACGATACCGGCAATTACGAAGAAGTTGGCAACTACATCTTTACAATTTCAGAGCGGGAAATCGAAAAAATAGCGCTTGGCTTAAACTTGCCGGCCTATGCCTTTAAACGATTTCACGATATCTATTTTCCCGGCGTTGAGCAGGAACTATATAGCCAAAAAGGGCCCTTACTGAAAAAGACTCTGGCCAAGGCCCGTCGCAGAAATTTACGTTGTGTTTTGGGCCTTCTTCAACCGAATAACATTCAGATAATTATTTTTAAAGAAAAACCGGATGAATTGACGATCCGTGCTTTAAAAAAAGATCGTTTCACCTACGTTCCCCTGCCAAGGAATCCATACCTTGAACAGACCCAATAATACCACTTCTTTCAAAAGCTTCCGTTTTATGTGAGCGATTTTTGAGAATCAGGCTTCCCTATTCCAAAAAACTTTCTTTTTAAAAGATATCCGACATAAACAGCCCGGTTGTTTGTGTTTGAGGTCAGTTTGATCAAATATTCATTGCGAAATTTTCCAGCATAATAGGTTACGGGCATTTCTTCATTGTTAACCGTTTAAGTATCTTTGGAAGCACAATCAGAAGCTGGAAAACGAGAACGCTTATTCCGTTTCTATCTGGAGCAAACAACCTCATTATTATGAGCTTACCTATCTTCTTATTTCATCGTGTAAGCCCAGTAAAAGACAATTGGGGCATTGCCATGGACCCGGAATTGTTTGAAAAAACAATCAGGTATCTGACCAACCATTTTTCAATACAAACCGTAGAGAATTATTTCCAACAGGAGCATGGCAGAGAAAAAGGAGCCCTTCCAGATGCTTGTGTGACTTTTGATGATGGATTTAAGGACAACATAGAATATGCAGCCCCTATTCTGAAAAAGTACAATTGTCCGGCCTCGTTTTATATTGTAACAGACTCCATAGACAAAAACATCCCCACCTGGGTGGATATCTACAAGCATTTCTTTGAGAAAACCTGCATTTCGCATCTGAAAATTGAATCCAGCCATTTTACCGGAAAACAAATCGAAATCCAATTTACCTCAAACAGGGAAAGGAATGAATACGGCAAGGCCTTGTTCGAGAAAATCAAAAAGCTTCCCAACAGCAGCCTGATGTCTATACTGGATCAGATACAGGAATCTTTCTATGATGTTGAGTTACCCGAAAAGCCTATGCTGAGTTGGGAGGATGTGAATCAATTGAAAAATGATGGTTTTAATATCGGTTCGCATACGAAAACTCATCCATTTCTTTCTTCTCTTGCAAATGACAAAGCCATTCTTTCAGAATTTTCGGAATCCGGTGAACGAATACGGCAAATGACCGGGCATTTCCCTTACACCATTTCCTATCCTGCCGGTGATTTTGACAATTGTGTAATTAAGTTAGCCCGGCAAGCCGGATATCAATTGGGACTGAAAGTTACCCAGGAACGATACAAACCTTTTCAAGATGACATTATGCAAATTCCACGCATTGATCTTTATGCGGATGCCGGCTGGACGAAAACATACCTTCGAATCAATGGCGCCCTGCAGAAAATAAAGGAATTGATTCCTGATAATTGATTTTTTATTAAAAAAAACAATGTCGACGCGGTTTTTTCATGCAGCGAATAAGAATATCGATACAGGATCGTGCATCATCCTTGTCTGAAAAGCAAGAAATAAAAAATTTAACTTCTGTAGAAAACACATCGTGGCAAAAAAGAATTTAAAGATCAGTATCATTACCCCATCTTTAAACCAGGGATCATTTCTGGAGGAAAACATCCTTTCGGTTTCGGGGCAAAATTATGCTTCTGTTGAGCACATCATCATTGACGGGGGAAGTACGGACCAATCTGTTGAAATCATCCGCAAATACGAAAAACAACTTTCTTTTTGGGTAAGTGAATCCGATACAGGCCAGAGCGCTGCAATAAATAAGGGCTTCAGGCATGCATCCGGGGATATAATTATGTGGTTGAACAGCGACGATGTCCTGCTTCCTGACTGCCTGAAAAAAGTGAGCAATTATTTTGTCAAGCATCCCGAAACGGATATGCTTCATGGAAGATCCATTTTTTTCGGCGAAACTCAGAAAGATTTTATCATGGGAGACATTCCGGACAATCTACCGGCACGGTATCTGGCCTATATTCCATTTCCTCAACCATCTTCCTTTTTCAGGAGATCACTTTTTGATAAAATCGGAGACCTGAACGAACAGCTTCATTATGGAATGGATCATGAATTTCTTGTGCGGGCTTTCCTGAATGGTTCAACAATCAGCATGACAGATGCTATTCTGTCCAAATACAGACTTCATCCGGCAAGCAAAACAAATTCCCTCCTGCAGTTCCCAATGGAATGGGCACGTGTCTTCAGCAAGGTTCTGCGTTCTGACGGATCGTCGGCCCCGCTGATCGAAATCATGAAATCTGCCGGGCTCTATGATCCGCAAACGGATTTGTTTCAGATTAACTGCGTTTTGCCTCCCACTCTGCTCAAACTGGCATTGTTGTATCATTTGCTCATACAAACGCACTATCATTACAATGTCATTGACCTGCAAAGAACCAGGCATCTTCTTGAGGTAATACGGAACACCGACAGGAATTTTTACGATACAAACAACCTGAAATTTTTAAACACGAAATCAAAATATTTGTCGCCTTCGGTAATTCGTTTGCTGCGAAACATGACACGAAATTAAGATGCTTTTTACAGTAGTCATACCCACATACAACAGAAAAGACATTCTCGGTGAAACCATTCAATCGGTCTTGAACCAAAAATTTACCGATTTTGAATTGCTCATTGTCGATGACGGCAGCACTGACAATACGAAAGAGCTGGTGGCCGAATACATGAGCAGGAACCCTCTGAAAATAAAATACATTTATCAAAACAACAGCGAACGCTCTGCAGCAAGAAACAACGGAATACAATCAGCCCTGGGTGATTTCGTGGTTTTACTCGATTCTGACGATACGTTTCTTCCACATCATCTTGAGCTGCTTGCGCAAACCATCAGAAAACACCCCTCCTGCAATTTCTTCTCAACCCATTACGATTTTATAGAAAACGAAAAAACTTTCCGCAGTCCTGTATCCTCTTTGAAGGAAGGCGTGTATGATTACAGGTTATTTTTGAAAGGAAACCCCTTTGCCTGCAATGTTTGCTTAAGAAGAGACAATCCCAAACTTATCCTTTTTAATGAAAATCGAAATCTTTCTGTCATGGAAGACTGGATATTTTTTATTGAAAACCTCCAACATGATTTCATTTACCTCATTGGAATAATATCTGTTCACATGAGAGAACATGAAGGAAGATCGATGTTCCAGAACAAACTTGTCATCAAAAGAAAGATTTTAGCCCATCAGTACATCAGAAAGAACGTTCAATTATCGGGACCGGAATTGGAGTTATTGGACAGCAATGCTTCTTTTTTCTGTTCCATACACAGCTACCTGGACAATGACAATCATCAGGCCAGAAATTTTCTTAAAAAATCCGTGAAAAGATCTGGCTCAAATTCAAAAACGGTAATCTTGTTTTTGAAGTTGGTAGCCGGTCGAAACATTGCACAATTCATATCGCGTTTATTCCGATGAGTCGAAAACGAAAAAACATACTTGTGCTTACTTATTGGAGTTATTCCGATGCTTTGATTCAGACCTATACCCTGCCCTATCTGAAAATCATAAACGAGGTAATCTCTCCCGATTCAACCATCCATCTCTTTACACTGGAAAAAGAAGGAAATCCCCCGCCCCCGCCGGAGACAGACTCAAAAATAAAAATCCTCTTTGAAAGATATCATCCCTTCGGTCCTGTTGCCATATTCCACTCGGTTGCCAATCTTTTTAGACTTTTAATCTACATACGAAAAAACAAAATAACAGTTCTGCATTGCTGGTGCACTCCGGCCGGAGCTCTGGGGTATATCCTGAGCCTGTTCAGCCGCACTGAACTCATTCTTGACAGTTTTGAGCCTCATGCAGAATCCATGGTCGAGAATGGCACCTGGAAAAAGAACAGTCTTGCATTTCGGATACTCTGGTATCTGGAAAAAAAACAGACCCGGAAAGCTTCTGCCATTATCGCCGCCACAAAGGGCATGCGGGAATATGCAAAAATCAATTACAAATCGGACATCGTTCATTTTTATGTAAAGCCTGCATGTGTGGACCTCGAGACTTTTTCGCTATCAAAGAAGAAGGACCCCGTATTGATGAAAGAACTTGGTCTGGAAAATAAAATAACAGCCCTCTATGCGGGGAAATTCGGCGGGATCTATCTGAAAGAAGAAGTTTTCCAGTTTTTCTCATGTGCCCGGGCTTTCTGGGGGGAGCAACTAAAAATCCTTTTGCTTACCAGTCATTCCCGCGAAGAAATTTTAAGTCTGGCCAGCCAATTCGGTCTTCCTGAAGAGTTGTTTATTATTAAGTTTATTGAACATCAACATATCCCCTCTTATATTGGGCTTGCTGATTTTGCCCTGACACCTGTAAAATCAGTCCCAACAAAAAGATATTGCTCTCCTATAAAAGATGCCGAGTACTGGGCAATGGGAATTCCGGTATTGATAACAGCGGAGATCTCTGAAGATTCCAGGCTCATCGCTGAGAATCAAATAGGATATGTGTGGCAATCCAATTCGACAAAAGAATTCAACAAATCCATACAATACGTAAACTCTTTCCTCCTTCAAAAAAACAATGATTGGGCTCACAAAATCAGGAACATAGCAATAATTAATAGAAATTTTAGCATTGCAAAAAAAGTTTACACTGAAATTTACGGTTAAGCTTTTGTCGAAAAAAGGACGCTCTAAATTTGAAACTGCATCTATACTTGAAGGCAAGGAGGAGTTTGCCGAAAATCAGGTACACAAAGCTCTGACAATTCAGGCCGGCAATTCGGGTGACGGATTCAAAATGCGAATTTGCTTCAGTTTTTTTTATTTCTAGAACGGACCCGTTGATTTTAATGCAATGCAAAAAGAGCAAAAAACAAAGGGTTGAATTTTGATTCAATATCACGTTATTACTTTAACTTTGCGGTGAAATTTGTCAATCCGATACGTCCCATTTATTGTAGCTTGATTTGATGCAGAAGAAAATAGATTTGATGATAGTGGGTGCTCAAAAAGCAGGAACGACATCCCTTTTGAGATATCTCGGGGAGCATCCTGAATGTGCCAGTCACCCTCAGAAGGAGTTCGCTTATTTCCTGAATGAATCTGACTATAACGGCGAATACGCGCAGGCATTTCTGAAGTACTTCTCCAACCAAAATATAACAACAAAATCCATTCTCATTGCCAAGAGCGCGACTTTATACTCAAGCGAAATTGGCATTAAACGTCTTTACGAACACAATCCGAACTGCCAAATCGTTATGATTTTGCGAAACCCCATAGACAGAACCTATTCTTCTTTTGTCATGGAAAGAAATGCCGGCTCAATCCATTATGACTTCGGAGAAATCACAAAGGTTCTTGCCAATCCAACCGGATGGGAGCATGAGTTATTTATTGACAACAGCCTCTATTCAAAACACCTTCGAACTATATACAAGTACTTCCCGGAAAAGCAGGTAACCATATTGCTCTTTGAAGAACTCAAGAACAATACAAGAGCTGTTTGCAGGGAGATCTTTAAAAGCCTCCATATTGATACGGAGTTTGTTCCTGAAGTTACTGTCAGGCATAACGCAACAAGAATAAACAGATCCTTCAGCTACGCCAGAACCGTCAATAAAATCCTTCACAACAACAGTACATTCCGCAAATTTGTGTCACATATCATTCCAAGTTACAAGTTCTACAAATTTGGCAATTTCATCCGGGAGCTGAATAAAACCAGCGATACCTATTTGCCCATGGATGAAAAAACAAAAAATATCCTTTGTGCATTTTACAAACCGCACAATGAGGATCTCTCCAAATTAATAAATAAGGATTTATCGATTTGGGACTGTCCTGAATAAGGCAATCAAGGGACCAAACCATCAATTCCGCTTTATACTCCAAGGCTGCGCAGCACATCATTCCTTAAGATTTCCAGGGGGGCGGGAATGCAAAATTCAGACCGGGTCTTCCGTTGTGGGGGTTCCGGTAATTGTTCTATCCTCTTTTTGAAGCGATTGGAGGAGCCAGCAATTTTAATTTTTTCTGATCGTAAAAAATCAACAGCATGCTGGCCATAAAAGGTGCAAAGGCTATTTTAAAACGGATCAGAGCGCCAAAATTGGATGTCGACACGCCAATTGAAAAAGCAAATAAAATAGAATACGAAAAGATAAAAAGCAACAAAGGTTCCCGGAAAAAGATACCAAATATTCTTCTGGGTCCGATTTTGAATAAGGGCGACAACGACAAGTAAAGAAGAACCAAATTTTCAACACCCGAAAGGAGCATCACAAAATTTCCAGATTCCCATATAAAAGGCCTGTAAAGCCCGGCAATCGTGGCAACGGGAAACTTACCCAATACCCCTGAAATGGACGCATCAAATTCTCCTATATCGAACGAATGTCCTTTGTACTCCACCCTTTTCAAATCCCTTTGTGAAACAACAGCTGTATCCAACACCTTATCTAGCGAAAATTTATCCAGTTTATCAGCAAAGACGGACATCAGGCCTACACCTGAAGCAATACTGATAGCAAAAATGAAAGGTACGGCGACATTTTTCAGTAATACGTTGCTGATCTTTCTGATCCGCTCATGCGTCAGCCAAACAATCAGACCGGGCAAACACGCCATAATGATGTAAGGCTTAATCATCAATACAATATAACCGGAAACAAATGCCGTGAACAGGTTTTTGATTGTCTTTTTCTTTGAAATAAGGCCCATTTCAACTGAGCTCACAAACCAGCAAAACCCTGAAAAAGTAATTGTGTCCTTCAAAATTCCAGATCCCCAAAAAATGGCGCTTGGAAAAAACAGAAAGCTGATGGCGAGCGGCTTATACATTTCCGGATAGTATCTGCAAAAGACCTGGTACATACGCCAGATACCAAAAAAAGAAAACAGGGATAACAGCATGGTTGAAATCAAATAACNNGGTTTGCGGATAACCCGTGTACTTATCGAAAAGGGAATAGTGCTCCCATGAATTTGACCCGAAATAGACATCCAGAAATGAGCCGGGGTGTTGCCGCATCAGGTTACAAAAAGACCTGGCATTTTCGAAATAGGAAAACGTGTCACCGCCTTTGTAATAATATGCAAATACACAACAAAATGCAGTTGCACCAAACAATTTCAAGGCTATTCCCCTGGCAAAATATTTATAGGACGGGTTGCCCTGAATTTTTTTCCTTTGACGGGCATAGGCAATGGTAAAGATCAGCGCAAAATAAAAAGGAAGAATCATCAACTCGGTCATTTCCAAGTGATCCATAAATCCCGTATTGACTACTTCATCTTCCAAATCAAATTCGCTGAGGGGTGAGACTAGACTAACAAAAAGACTTATTTCAGTCAGGAGTCCAAATCTACGTGAAAATTCATCATTTCTTTCCGGAATGATGGATTTTTATGCCGGGCAATCCACCTAACCGATTCCATTCCCCTTACAAAAACGATTAAAGCAGATTCAGCAAGCATCCTGCATATGAAATTGGTTTATGAAAGATGATTACGCTTTCTGATATTTCTCTAATTTTACATCACCCCGAAAAATCGGTTTGCTTCCATGAACAGAAAATACAGGATATTGGTCACCGGCGGAGCCGGATATATCGGTTCCCACACAATCATTGAGTTGTTAAAAAATGATTCTGTGGAAGTGATTTCAGCAGACAATCACTCCAATTCATCTACAGGTGTTTACAAACGGATTGAGCGTATAAGCGGCCGTAAACTAACTCATTACGCCATTGACCTGTGTGATTTCAAATCAGCGGAGCAGTTATTTTCCGCCAATCCCGGCATTGACGGCATCATTCATTTTGCGGCATTTAAGTCTGTCCCTGAATCAGTTGCAGATCCTCTGAAATATTATTCCAACAACATCAATTCTCTGATCAACATCCTTGACCTGGCAAAACAATTTGCCGTGAATAAGATTATTTTTTCCTCTTCCTGTTCGGTTTATGGAAACATCACAAAACTTCCTGTCACCGAAGAAACACCAATGGGGAAAACAGAATCTCCCTATGCTTTTACAAAAGTAATCGGCGAACGGATTCTGGAAGACTTTATCCAATCCAATCCCGGTGCCAAAGCGATTGCCTTACGCTACTTCAATCCGGTAGGTGCACATCCTTCAGCCCTGATTGGCGAACTACCCATTCATGCTCCAACTAGCCTGGTACCAATCATTACCCAAACGGCCATCGGGAAATTGAAATCGTTCAATGTACATGGTACGGATTACAAAACACGCGACGGAAGTTGCATTCGCGACTATGTGCATGTCTGCGACATCGCCAGAGCTCATGTTCTTGCATTGGACTTTCTCGAAAAGATGATTGCTCCGTTCGACATTATCAATCTGGGAACCGGAACTGGAATCAGCGTGCTTGAAGCCATAAGAGCTTTTGAAAATGTTTCCGGCGTTAAACTTTCGTATAAAATCGGACCCAAAAGGCCAGGCGATGTGGAAGCCATCTATTCAGATTGCAGTAAGGTAGCCAGGGTATTGAAATGGAAAGCAGAATACAGCCTGGATGATATGATGCGAACGGCATGGAAATGGGAACAGAACCTGGCTAAACCGGAGTGACGGTATTGTTTATTTATCTGCCGGATTAATGATGGTACTTTTCACCTTTGAGAATTGTCATTGCCCGATACAACTGTTCCGTATAAAACAACCTAACCATTTGATGGGTAAAGGTCATTTGTGACAAAGAAATTTTTCCCTGGGCGCGACTGTAAACCTCATCGGAAAATCCATAAGCCCCTCCAACTACAAAGACAAGATGCCTCACCGAAGCATTCATCTGTACCTGCAGAAAGGCTGCAAATTGAGATGAACTGTATGCTTTGCCCTGCTCATCCAGCAAAAAAACACAATCGGCTCCCGTACAGGCTTTCAGGATCAATTCACCTTCTTTTTCTTTCTGCTGAGCCGGGCTGAAATTCCCGGTATTCTTCAAAGACGGCAATTCAATGTTCGAAAAAGGGAGATAATGCTTTAAGCGTTTGGTGTATATTTCAATGCCTTCCCGAATCCAATTTTCATCGGTTTTTCCTACCAATACCAGGCTTACTTTCATGCTCTTTGCTAAATGAGGTGTTTGCTTTGAAAAGAAAACACAAAACAGTTTCCCTTTCTTTCCGAACCTAAAGTAAGCAAATTCCCCCGATCCTTCTTGGCAGGATGAGTAAATTAGACTAGCTTTGTCAAGTCAGGTAAGGGTTTAAAGTGACTTCCTTTGTGTCATTTAACGGTAATGAACAGCCTTGCACAAATCAAATGAATAAACTTCTATTTCTTTTTGTCCTGCTGGCCGGTTTTGTTCCTGTTTCCAAAGGAGACATTTCGGATGATATTGCCCTTGCCATCCGGACCGGAAACGCTGCCGGAATTTCCAAATATTTTGCAGCAAGTGTTGACCTTAAAGTACTTGATCAGGAAAACATATACAGCAAAGCACAGGCCGAACTCATTATCCGCGATTTTTTTTCAAAGCACACATTGAAAAATTTCAGTATCGCTCATAAAAGTGCATTGAAAAATGATTCGCAATTTGCTATTGGCACATTGGAAACTACAACCGGTAAGTTCAGAGTCAACTTCGTAATGAAAACCGTTGGAGGATCAAGCACCATTACCCAATTCCGCATTGAACACGAAGATGAATAATGAATCCTTAAGCATCCCTTCCGAAAAATTGAATTCAATCAGAAGCTTCATTCAGGAGTCCCTCAAAGAAGATGTCGGTGATGGAGACCACACTTCCTTGTCCTGCATACAAAAAGGGGCAAAGGGGAAAGCCCGGCTTCTCGTTAAAGAACAGGGAATCCTTGCTGGTCAAGAATTGGCCGAACTGATTTTCCGTGAAACGGATCAATCTCTTGAGGTGTCCACGATCCTTTTTGATGGCCATCTCATTCATCCCGGAGATTGCATTCTGGAGGTTTCCGGAGAAGAGAGAAGTATTCTTCTGGCCGAACGTTTGGTGTTGAATTGCATGCAACGCATGAGCGGTATAGCAACCACTACCAGGCGATATGCAGACTTGGTCAAAGGCACGGCAGCCAAAGTACTGGATACACGCAAAACAACACCGGGCATGAGGACCCTTGAAAAGTGGGCCGTTCGAATAGGCGGAGGATTCAATCACCGATTCGGACTTTATGATATGATTCTTATCAAAGACAATCATGTGGATTATGCCGGTGGGGTCAGGCAAGCCATTCTGGCGGCAAACAGTTATCTGGACAAAACCGGTAAAAAATTGCAGATTGAAATCGAGGTCCGCAATTTTCCGGAACTTGAACTCGTTCTTGAAACAGGCAAAATCCAACGCATCATGCTTGATAACTTCAGTCCATCCAATTTAGAAAAAGCCATCCGGATTATAGGGAATAAATACGAAACGGAAGCTTCCGGGGGAATAACGGAGTCTACAATCAGGAAATATGCGGAAACGGGAGTAAACTTCATTTCCGTAGGGGCACTCACACACAGTGTAAAAAGCCTCGATCTCAGTCTCAAAGCATTTGTTTAGCACTTCCTTCATCATCTCCATTTCAATCGCCTTTAATGAATTAAACGGGCAGGCACTCACGGACAGAACATTTTCCTATTTTTGCAATTGAGCATGCCCCAAACAGCTCTGCAGGCAAACGACAAACTAATTTTTAATGGAAGCAAAGCAGGAAGATTGGTTTTTTCGGGTGATTAAGAAGTCGAAACCCTTTCATTTTTTCAGGAAATGGGCCAGCCGAATTCACCCTCCCGGGTTTGAAGGGATAAATCTTTATGAAACGGGGCATTTCTTTTATCACGGCATCGATAAAGGGGCTTTGCCGACGCGGGCCTCTGCCATGTCATTCAATTTTTTTCTGGCGATATTCCCATCCATTATTTTCATTTTTACACTTATCCCCTATATCCCTATTCATAATTTTCAATTGCAACTGCTTCAACTCATCAAAAATGTAATGCCTCCCGCTTCATTTACGGCTGCCGAAGAAACCCTGGTCGATATTGTCACCCATCAGCATGGCAAGCTTCTTTCTGTCGGCTTTGTAACAGCCCTCTATTTCAGTACCAATGGATTTAACTCGATGATCAATGCATTCAATTCGAGCTATCATGTGCTTGAAACCCGAATGCCGCTTCAGCAACGTCTTGTTTCTTTTTTTCTCGTCATTATTTTTTCGGTTTTGCTCACGATGGCCATTGGCCTGATGGTGGGCAGCGATTACATCACCCGGGTTGTTCTTCCAAAAGGTCACTGGGCCTATTATTTCATCAAAACCACTCACTGGATTATTCTCTCTTCTCTCCTGTTCACCGTTATTTCATTTTGTTTTTATCTGGGACCGGCCTCAAAAGCCGGGTGGAAATTCATTTCTGCGGGCTCAACCCTCGCCACCATTCTTTGTGCCATCACTTCCCTTGCCTTTGGTTATTATGTGGGACATTTTGGCAAGTATAACAAGATTTACGGCTCCATAGGCACCTTGTTGGTGGTTCTGATGTGGATCTATCTGAACTGCCTGGTTCTTCTCATTGGCTTCGACTTTAATGCAGGCATTCACTCTGCAAAACGTAAGAAAACGGCTGTCATGCCCCAATAGTCCCTTCGGATATTTTCGTACCTTTCGCGTCAATATAAAAACCCCTCATGGTTACTTACAATACCCCAAACAATACTTTTCCCGGAAAACTATCCTTTGCTGCCAAAGCCTGTGATTCCCAATTAACTTCATTCGGAAGACCTGTAATTGTTCTCTTTGGTTTTATTGGTCTGCTGATGTTTTTTCTTCCCGCTACCTCTTTTTCACAGACTGCCAGCACATACAATACGGCGGCGAATCAATATTACTGGAAAAACCGAAAACCTTTTGAAGGATACTGGCAACAAGATGTCAATTATAAGATCAAAGCCAACATTGATGAAAAATCGGATGTGATTCAGGCAAGCGAGGAGCTGATCTATTCCAACAATTCTCCTGACACTCTTGGTTTTGTTTATTTTCATTTGTATCAAAATGCTTTTCAGCCTGGCTCTTATACAGACAAACTGCACCGGGCCAATGATTTTCCGGTCAAATTCGGAGCCAATGAAACGGCAGGGCTCGGAACCCGGATTTCGAAAATACAGGTAAACAGTCAGGAAGTAAAAACGGAGCTCGACAATACGATCCTGAAAGTCTTTCTGCCAACAGCGCTCAAACCCGGCGCTTCCGTAAAATTCAACATCGATTTTCAAACCTGGTTTGATGACGGAGGCAACATCCGAAGGAGGATGAAAATGTTTAAGACATTCGGATACAAACACTACGACGGGGTGCACTGGTACCCGCGCATTTCGGTTTATGACCGCAAACAGGGCTGGGATACCGATCAGCATCTAACCAGAGAGTTTTATGGCGATTATGGCACCTTTGATGTTGAACTGACTTTCGCCAACAACTTCATCATGGACGCCACCGGTCTTTTACAAAACAAAGAAGAAGTCCTGCCCCAGAGCCTCAGAGATTCCATTGATATCAAAAGGTTCAAGGATAAGCCCTGGGAATCCAAACCAACCTTTATTATAAAACCGGACGGGACGCGCAAAACATGGAAATTCCATGCAGAAAACGTTCATGATTTTGCCTTCACAGCCGACCCCACCTACAGGATGGGAGAAATTACCTGGAACGGCATTTTGGTCCGCGCCATGGCACAGGAACAGCATGCCTCGAGATGGCAAACCGCTACTGCTTTTACAGCAAACGTAATTAAAACCTATTCCGAAGATTTCGGCATGTACGGCTACCCCAAAATGGTTGTTTGCGATGCCCAGGACGGCATGGAATACCCCATGCTGACTTTGGACGGGGGCTTTGAACCCGATTTTCATCCGCTGATAGCGCATGAAGTCGGACACAATTGGTTCTTCGGCATGGTGGGAAGCAACGAAACCTACAGAGCGATGATGGACGAAGGTTTTACTCAATTCCTCGATTCCTGGGCCTGCATCAAACTGGATGGCCCGTATGTCGTCTCCAGATTTCAACCCAAATCCGCCTATGTCCGGAAATATTTGAAACCAGCCTTAACCATCAATACCGAGGTCTACAACAGGTATCTTTCCGAAGCTGTCCGGGGTGATGAAACCACGCTCAATACACACAGCGACCATTTCAACGGAGCTCTTCGTCACGGGGGAGGATACGGACAAGTGTATTCGAAAACAGCGACCATGCTCTGGAATCTCCAATATGTTCTGGGCGATGAGCTTTTTCAAAAATGCATGCAGCATTATTTCAACCAATGGAAGTTTTGCCATCCTTACCCCGAAGACTTCAGAAATTCGGTCATTCAATTCTCGCATGTTGATCTGAACTGGTTTTTCGACGAATGGATCGAGACATCGGGAACCATCGATTATGCAATCAAAGGGGCCTCAAAAGGCAAGGCCACCGATGAATATATCATCACCATCAAACGCAAAGGGCGAATGCAGATGCCTATCGATTTTACGGTTACTTCCAACAGCGGCAAATCATACAATTACTACATCCCCAATACCTGGTTCGAAAAAAAGACCGACGCCACCATCCTCCCACGTTGGATCGGATGGGACAAACTTCAACCCGAATACAAGGCCCATGTTATTATTCCGGGAGGAATCAAAGACGTTGCCATCGACACGACCTACCGGCTGGCCGATGTGTATATGCTCGACAACAGCCTCAAAACTCCGGTAAGCAACACCTTCGATTCAAAAATATACAACACACCCGATTGGAAGCATTATGAATTGTTCAAACGTCCGGATTTATGGTACAATGGCTATGACGGGGTAAAACTAGGTGTCCATTTGAATGGAAACTACATGAATTACCGGCATATATTTGATGCCAATGTGTGGTTCAACACCGGCCTCTTCCAGCAAGTGCTTCCTGCCGGATCGGAAATCAATAAATATGATTTGGTGTCTTTCAGATTCAATTACAAAACAGCCACGGATAAACTCATCAAACATTCTGCTGTTATTCTTTCCGCCAAATTCCTCGATGGGCTGATGGCTTATTCTGCGGGTTATGAAATCAGGGATAAGTCCGGTAAAAACACCTGGACCCTTTTCTATAAATCGATGCTTCGCCCCCAGGGCTCCTCACTGACCTATCTGCTCTATCCCGCCGAATGGAAGCCGAATGAATTCAACAACACAATCAACACCGCCTTTAATCATACCTACAATTACAGGCATGGATCCGGCACCATGAACCTGGCCCTGCGTTCGAGTTCACTGGGAAGCAATTATGATTACTCGACAATCACCTTCAGCGAAGTGAACAAACAGGACCTGGGTAAAAAACTGAAATTCCTTTCCAGAATTTTCATTCAGTGGGGCACGGGGACAAATTTTGCAAATGAATCCGCTCTTTATCTTGCCGGCGGAAATCCGGAAGACCTCATGGATAATAAATTTACACGATCCATTGGATATGTTCCTACAGACTGGACAGGCTATGGGGCCACAACCAATCACTTTCAAAATGGCGGGGGACTGAATCTCAGAGGCTATGCGGGATACCTGGTACCAAAACTCATGAGCGACGGAACGGAACGTTATCTTTACAAAGGAACTGGGGGAGTGAGTGTCAGCGGAGAACTTGAATTCCAGAAACTTTTTGCAGGCAGCCTGCGGTCCATGCGAAAAACTCCGGTCATCAACCGTTTTTTCACCCGGATAAACAACACCTTCAGTCTTCAGACGTATCTGTTTGCAGATGTTGGTTCAATCAATTACAACGTCGGCAACGAAACGCCGGCACTGAGCGATATACGCGCGGACGCCGGCATTGGCACCGCGCTGACAATCAAACATTGGGGTCCTTTACAGATGGCCAGCCCTTTGACAATTCGTTTTGACATGCCCATGTTCCTGAGCATGACTCCTGCCCAGGACCCTGACTTCTTCACGTTTCGATGGGTAGTTGGCATCAGCCGGGCCTTTTGAGGTTTGGCACATGGAGAACAAATTGGCAATTTGCCCGCAACAGACTCCTTGGGAGAGAGACAATCAATAAAATAAAAACAAAAAAATAAAAAACCATTACCGTTATGAGAACTTCAAGAACAATTTTATTCTTAATGTCTTTGATTACTGCCGGTGCATTTGCACAAACACCTGCCGAAACTTTTGACAAAGCAATGACCCTGAAAAGTGAATCGAAATACAAAGATGCTCTCCCCTATTTTCAGGCACTGCTAAAAACAGACTCAAACAATGTCAATTATCTTGGAACCGGCAGCCAGGTGTATACGCGTTACGGCTATCTCTATATGGGAACAGATGCTGAAAAACAAAAATATTTCCACATTGGACAATACCTTGCGATAAAGGGTATCGGCCTTGATGACAAAAACGCGGAGGCACATTACGCTTATGCCCTGGCTCTTGGACGCATCAATGAAAATGCCAGCTCAAAACAAAAAATAGCGAATGCAAAACTTATCAAGAAAGAAGTTGACCGTTCGATCGAACTGAATCCGAAACAGGCCGGAGCCTATCACATCCTGGGGCGCTGGAATGCAACCATAGCCGGTTTCAATGCCTTTGAAAAAGTGATGGTCAATTCCTTTTTCGGAGGAGTACCTCCCGGAGGGTCTTATGAAAATGCAATCAAGGCCTTTCAGACAGCCATTTCGCTCGAACCCAAAAACATGATCCACCAGATGGAAATTGCCACAACCTATTACAACATGGGAAATAAAATCTATGCCAAGGTATGGCTCGATAAAGCCATGGCTCTTCCGGTAATTACAGATGATGACAAGATTACCATTCAAAAATGCAAGGACCTAAGAAAGAAACTGGACTAAGCGAATTCCTGCCCCGGGTAAAGACATCCGGACAACGAAATAGTAAGAAACGGTCTTAGTGGCTATCTGCTCTGTGACCTCCCTGTCTTGGAGTTAAAATCGGCATTCCGACCGGACATTTTCAGCTATTCCAGAAACTTAAAGCGGACTCCGAAAGACTTCAGGAATTTAACCGCGAATTCATTGACATCGGGCGCTATCTTGAAAACGAGAATCGGTCCCATAAACAACAAGCTGATCAGGCCTGAGCGGATGATCATATCCACATATACATTCACAAGAAATGGCAAAAAGCTGTTCAGAACAAAACACAGCCCCCCCAGCACAAGTATCCAGAAGCTGCTTTTTTCAAATGGCTGCATCCTGAAAAAATATTGAACAAAAATGAGCCTCAAAAGATTGTAAGCAATCATAGTAATCATTGTTGCCAATGCCGCCCCGTTCATTCCCCATCCATAAACTTTGATGAAGAGATAGTTCAAGCCGATTGTAAAAACCACCAGGAAACCGGTAAAGAGCAGGTCAAATTTGTATTTTTTAGAAGTAATCGTGATGACACCATTCAAACCGGTAGACATATCAAACAGCCGGCCCAGGCTCAAAAACAGAAAGACATATTTCCCGCTTGAAAATTGTTTGGGCATAAAAGAAAAAATATCATCGAAATCGGCCCAGATACCCAGAAACACCAAAGTCCCGACAACCATGCATACCGCAGTAACCTGCTTGTAGAGTTTCTCCATCCCGGCCATATTGCGCTCTTTCCAGTGCTGAGACACCAAAGGGCTGGTTATCTTCAAAATCGACCGGTATGGAATGAGCATGACTGTGGTAAAGAAAAACACAGTTGTATAAATGCCAACGAAATACATTCCGCCCACTTTTTGTCCGTTTACAAGTTGGGTTCCCATCAGCGCAGCTATCATCAGCGCGTCGATATTTGCAATCAGGGCATTGCCCGTGGAGCCCAGTATCGAAAAGAAACCGAAACCCAACATGTGTTTTGAATAGCGTTTGATGCGGGGGCCAAACAAGGGCTTGAGAAACAACTGCCGAAGGTAAGCCGTATAGGCAACAAGAATCACCGCCACGGAACAATTCAGTCCGACGTAAATCAGGACAAATTGCTGAAAACTCACTATTTTAAGGGCATAGAGCGTGATGCAAAGTGTGATGAGCAAACGGAGAATGACCTCGTTGATAAAAGAAGGCACCACTGTTTTCAGGAGTGAACGCAGGTATGAATCATAGAGTTGAAAGAATACCGTGGCAAATCCGAGCGGTATGATATAATAATAATAATCCACCAGGAGCTTTGCACTTTCAGAATAATGTGACACCACCAAGGGTTTGAATGCAACAAAAGCAATGGTAGTCAGAAGGAATCCGCATGCCATAATCATTGAGGCCCAGGCAAGGAACCCATGGTGCTGCTTTTCCTTGTCTCTGAAGAAAGGAAAAAAGCGAAGGGTGATTCCGGTCAGTCCAAGTGCAGAAAACTGGGCATAAATGATAGAAATATTGATCATGATGTTGGCCAGTCCGACTTGTTCGGTATCCAGAAAATTCGGGAACAGAAGGACCTTATTGACGTACCCAAGGATAAGCCCTATGTAGGAAACAAGTGTTAATTTAAAGCCATCTCGTTGAACAATGCCCAATTGGATTCGGTTTTGTGTGGTTCGTAGTCGTAAAGATGAATAAAAAAGTCCTTGCTGAGTGCTCTCCCTGCAACGATTAATTAACTCTTCGCTGTGGATTTTATTACTTTTACCGGCATATTTAACGTTTATTAAGCCGAATACAGACTATTTAAGGACAAAGAAATTCGGGCTATAGAACTCCCCAAAGAAAAGGGGCAAGTAAGTTGCTCTGACGGATAAAAAACCCTTAAACCGACTAAGAATAAAATGAATACCGCTGCACTTCGAATAATTTTCGGTAAAATCCGGTGGATGAGCTATGAGGTCGGCACTTCTCTGTTCGACGCCATCTTCTGGTATGTGCATTTGCCGCTGCTCAAAATACCTGGCCGGGCAGAGAAAGACAAAAAACGCATTGTTTTTATCGGAGAGCTGCTACCCCCGCGTACCCCGCGCATGGCCAAATGGATCATTCGTTCGGGAAACTACTCTGCCGTACTGGTATGCAGTAAAAGGGGGTTTGTCGAAAAATTTTCTGACCCCTGTTTTGAAGCCAGTTTTCTTTTCAGGAACAAATGGCATCTCCGGCGAATTTTAAGGGCCATACCCGATGTTTCGCTTCTCCATTCATTCGCTCCCAAAAGCTATTATCCTGACATTGCCAGACAGAGTCTGCATGTACCGTTTATTCATGACATGCAGGATGTATATGCCACCTATTACGGCTTGAATCCGTCCTTACCCTGGCTCAAACGGGAACTTCCGCATGAGCAGGCTTGCCTGGAACAGGCAAATGGTGTGATTGGTCAAAGCCTGGAGCCCAATGTGGCTTATCGGAAATACAAAACCAGGAAAAAACCTCCCAACCTCTTTTTCCCCCTTTACTGCGATGACGATGTTTTCTGCGCGAATACCAAAATGTTAATTCCAGATGATGTCCACCTGGTCTATGCCGGAGGTGTTGCCGGCTCCCACCGCAATCCTAAACAATATGGCAACATTCAGTTTCAAGCGCTTATCAAAACGCTTACCGACCAAAAACTGCATTTCCACATTTATCCAAGTCCTTCGAATGTCCGGGCTGATTATGAAGAGTACGAAAACATGGCAAAAGAAAACCCCTTTTTTCATTTTCATGAACCTGTTGCACAGCAGAATCTGGCTAAGGAACTGAGCAAGTATCATTTCGGGATATTGCCCTTTTTCAAAGAACTCTCCGAACAATCCGATGACAAATTGAAATATGCCACCACCTTAAAATTGTTCAATTACCTGGAAGCTGGAATCCCGGTAATTGTATCAAAAGATCTGGGTTATCAAAGCTGGATTCTTGAAAGATATTCCTGCGGAATCGGGATCAAATTGGAAGACATCCCCTCCGTTTCGTCTTTGTTCAATCCTGACAATTATAAGGCCCTGAAGAAGTCTGTGCTCAACACAAGAAATAAATTATCTCTGGGCCGCCAGATCCCTCGGTTACTTCATTTTTACAATTCTTTCGGGAATTAATTTCCTCCCACCCGACATTCCGATTACTCAGGTTGCAGCTTATACAAAACTTTACACAGGGCATGACCCTGAAGGCCTTCTTGTATATCTTTTCGGGAGCCGCCAAAACAGAAAAAGGGATCTATCACCCTGGTTTTTGTTAACCAGGTGACAAATCCCATCAAGGCTGAGGGCAGAGGCGTTTAAAGTGAAATAATTATTTTTTTCATCTGGATACCCTCCGGAGATATTAACCGCAAAAGATAGACGCCATTGCAAAGCCCGTTTACATTAAGATCAAGCGTGTAGGAATCTGAAGCCACTTTTCCATTCAGGATATTTTTCACAACTTTTCCATTCAAATCCATCAGATCAAGTTGGATTTTTTCAGATCCTGTTCTTAACAGATCAATATGCAAATTATCCTGCGCCGGTACAGGATAAACATGGATCTGCAAACCCGGTTTTTCAACCAGTTGTGGAACTGAAAGAGGTTCCATTGTGCAACTGCCTTCGAATGAAACCACACAGATATCATCCAGATAATATCCATAGAGATTGTAGGGACAGGTATTGCAGCTTTGCGTTGTGGCGGTGTGTGCATCATCGAAAAAATTTCCTGCGCCGATATACTGGTAAGCGCTGTCAGCAACAAAAGTCCCGCTTACAAGAGTCCAGCCCGCACTATCGGTAATTATGTCAGGCGTATACACCTGTGCATAGTTTACGATTGGGAAATCAGGAACTGTTGAAAATTTCAACCCGAAATTATTGCTGGCGTTCTGGCTGTTGTTTGTATGACTGATTTTGAAACTCGCCTGATAGGTCTGCCCTACTGACAAAGGGGCACTCAATTTGGTGTAAATATTTTCCCTGTAATCTACCTTTACGGTCGGTCCCATCGTACATTCGGCCATATATGCCTGGCCTGTTGCTGCAATCTGATAGCCCCAGGTATTATTGGGAACGGCAAACGAGGGGGTTCCGCAGGCATTCAGATATTCGGTATGGTATGCCGGTACATTGTTATTCAATGATTTTCTCCAGCCTTTGCTATAACTCACCTCATTGTAATTATCGGGACAGGCACTGTCGGTTTCAAAACTGTAATTGGGCACTAAATTCACAGCTTCCACAACACAGATATCATCCAGGTAATACCCCCACTGATTGTAAGTACAATTCGGGCAAGTCTGAATGCTTATTGTATGGGCGTCGTCGAAAAAATTCCCAACTCCGATAAACCGGTAAGCGCTGTCAGCGATAAAGGAACCCCGGATTGTTGTCCATCCTGCCGTATCAGAAACCACAACAGGGGTATAAACATGGGCAAAATTGTTAACCGGAAAATTGGGGTTCATGGCAAATTTGATTCCGAAATTATTGCTGGAATTCTGGCTGTTATTCGTGTGGCTTATTTTAAAACTGATTGCATAGGATTTACCTGTTGTTAGCGGGATAACCAGTTTGGTATAGATATTCTCCCGGTAATCTGCCTGAAAATAAGGGGCCATGGAACATTCTGCCATGTAAGCATTGCCCGACGCAGCAAGCTGATAGCCCCAAGTGTTATTTGGCACTGAAAAAGACGGCGTCCCGCATGTTTTCAAATATTCGGTATTGTATGCAGGAACATTATTGTCCAGCGATTTCAACCAGCCTTTGCAATAAGTTACCTCATTGTAATTGTCCGGGCAGAGACTGTCAGTCTCAAAACTGTAGTTTGGCACCAGATTCTGTGAGTCCAGTTGTGAGGCAAACAAACACATGAGTCCTGCAAAAAAAGATGGGGTTTTCATTGGAAAAGATTAGGTGAATCGCGCAATCAAAGCTAACTCTATATATTCAACATTACCAAGCTATTTATCGGACAACGGGTTCGAATGCGTCAATGGTGATTTTTTGCCTGTAGATTGCGGATAAATAGGCAATTCCCCCGATTAAATAACGTCTTTTCAGGGATTTCAGCTCATTAATTTCTTACTTTTACCAACCTTTATTACTCCATGAAAAAAGCAGTTATCATTGGTGCCAGAGCCGATGGCCACGCGAAAGTGGTCCTTGAAATCCTTTTGGCAGAAAACAAGGTGGAAGTGGTTGGTTTTATTGATGATGATCCCTCTAAAAAAGGATCAGCCATAAGAAATGTCCCAGTGCTTGGAAGTTTATCCGAACTCCCATCCATTGCGCTTCAAAAAAACATCCAATGTGCCATTGTAGCCATTGGCAACAATCCAATGCGGCGTGAACTGGCAGGGAAAATTGAACAAATGGGTCTTGAGCTTATCAATGCGATACACCCGACGGTTCATCTCGATTCGGATGTCATTGTTGGAAAAGGAATTTATCTTGGCCAGGGAGTCATTGTCGTAACAGGTAGCCGGATCGGAAACAATGTGAATATTCATACCGGAGCCACCATCGATCACGACAATGTGATTGAAGATGGAGCCAATCTTGGACCCGGTGTTCATACCGCCGGACGGGTCAAGATAGGTAAAGATGCTTTCCTGGGAACCGGAACACTTGTGATTCCAGATGGAATTGTCGGAGAAGGAGCCATAACGGGTGCAGGTACAGTTGTTATTAAATCTGTAGAAAGCTACACGAAAGTAGTCGGGGTTCCGGCCCGTTTCGTAGAACGAATCAAAAAACAATAAAGCATATTGACCATCATGAAACACATCTTCATCACAGGCGGAGCCGGTTACGTAGGCTCAGTGCTTGTTCCAAAACTGCTCAAAAAAGGCTATAAGGTTACTGTTCTTGACCTGATGATTTACGGAGCCGATGTATTGCCCCAGCATCCGAATCTCAACAGCGTGAAAGGCGACATCCGCGATCAGGAGCTGCTTAAAAAGCTGCTTCCCGGAGTCGACACCGTGATTCATCTGGCCTGTATCTCGAACGACCCCAGTTTTGAATTGAATCCGGGTCTGGGTAAATCCATTAATCTGGATGCCTTCGATCCTTTGGTTCGCATCTCCAAAGAGTCGGGAGTGCACCGCTTTATCTATGCCTCCTCATCGAGTGTTTATGGCATCAAGGAAGAACCCAATGTGCACGAAGATGTGGCACTTGAACCGCTTACGGATTATTCGAAGTTCAAAATGATGTGCGAAGTGATTCTGGACAAATACCGTTCAAACGATTTCATCACCTGCACCATCCGGCCTGCAACGGTGTGCGGTTATGGCAAACGTCTTCGGCTTGATCTTTCGGTCAATATCCTGACCAATCTGGCCATCAACAAAGGAGAGATCACTGTTTTCGGAGGATCACAAAAAAGACCCAACATTCACATCGAAGACATGACGGATCTGTATGGCTCGCTGATCGAACTTCCGGCCGAAAAAATCAATGGAAAAATATGGAACGCTGGATATGAAAATTTCACCATTTCCCAGATTGCCCAAATGGTGAAAAATGTGGTGGGAGACCAGGTGACGATCGTGACAACCCCTTCGAATGATCTTCGCTCTTACCACATTTCTTCCGAAAAAATCAAAAAGGACATCGGTTTCGAACCCAAACATTCCATCGAAGATGCTGTGCGCGATCTGAAAGAGGCCTTCGAAAAAGGGTTGGTGCCTGATTCGCTTTCGGCAGATAAATATTTCAATGTTAAACTCATGCAGAACATCCATCTGCACTAACATCCCGTTTTCCCAATAACAAAAAATCATTTTCCATGATTGCCAACGAAATAAAAATGAAAGTGCCTTATCTCAATCTTGGTCTTCAGCACAAGAACATCAAGGAAGACATCCTCCTCAGCATCGGGACATTGCTTGACAGCGGTCAGTTTATTCTCGGCGAAGAAAGCCTTCGTTTTGAAAAACGATTTGCCGCCCTTTGCGGCACCACGTATGCCCTTGGTGTTGCCAACGGCACCGATGCCCTTTTTCTTTCGCTCATGGCCCTGGGTATAGGCAAAGGTGATGAAGTCATTACCGCCCCCAATTCTTTTCTTGCTTCCGCTTCATCCATTGCCATAGCCGGTGCAAAACCGGTATTTGCCGATGTGAGAGATGATTTTAACCTGGACCCGGCATGTGTGGAAAAAGCGATTACATCAAACACCAGGGCAATCATTGTCGTCCACCTTACCGGGCGCCCTGCACCTCTTGATGAGCTTCTGGTTATTGCAAAAAAACACAAGCTTCACCTGATCGAAGACTGTGCACAGGCTGTTGGCGCATTATACAAGGGAAAACCTGTAGGATCCTTTGGAACCACGGGGTGTTTTAGTCTGCATCCTTTAAAAAACCTTGCAGCCTGCGGCGACGGCGGAGTAATTACAACAAACGACGAAACACTTTACAATCATCTTTTGAAGGCACGCAATCATGGGCTGGCAAACAGGGACGAGTGCGATTTCTGGAGTTTCAATTCAAGACTGGACAACCTGCAGGCGGCTATCCTGAATGTGAAACTGAATGAACTCGAAAAGTGGACAAACAGAAGACGGGAAATAGCCGGAATCTATCAGAACAAACTGAAGGCTCTTGACCTTATTCTGCCCATGGACAGTGCCAATGAAAAAGCCGTTTACCACACCTTCATCATCCAAACCGCCAGGCGTGATGAACTGAAACAATATCTTGCCGATGCAGGCATTGACACCAAAATCCATTATCCCATTGCCATACATCAACAAAGGGCAGCAAAAACACTGGGCTATAAACCGGGTGATTTTCCCGTAACCGAAAAGCAAACGCAGACTATTCTGAGTTTGCCTATCTTTGCCGAATTGAGAGACGAAGAGGTGAATTATGTGACCGAAAAGATTCTCGCCTTTTTCAGCAAAAAAAAATAAAACCCTTATTTATCCGACAGCCGGCTTAACGGCCGCAGACGAGCCTTCTCATGACAAACCCTTTCAGTAAACGATTCGCAGAAATTTTTGAAAAAGACAGCCGGTTTATCAAGAGCTGGCTTGTTGCCTGGGATTATCAGCTGGGGCGCAATAAACGCAAGCTCAAGTACAGCGAAGAACTGCCTTCCGACTTTTATGCTTTCAACGGAGCCGGAGATTTGCCGAAGTGGATGCGTTGGTTTATGGAAAAATACACCGACTATCTTCCTGAAGAACTGACCAAACCGCTGGTAGATCTGAGTCTTGAAAATGACAAACAGATTTTTCAAAAACTGGGTCTCGAATTTGATTTTCCAAATTACCGTCAGAATATCGGTATCAATAACGCTCACGATTATTTACTCCCCACACTCTATCCTGTTCCCGAAAGAAACCGTATCCGCAATGTCATTGATTTTGGAGCGGGCTATGGAAGACAGGCAAACCTCTGGACAAGCAAGGTAAAAGATGGCATTTTTGTAGGGATGGATGCGATTCCAAACTCCTACGGCCTTCAAAACCTCTATTACAAAGCCCTGGGTAAACCCCTTTACGACTACATCGACGACCCGGCTTCATTCCGGATTGACCCTTCAAAAAAAGGGATCTACCACCTCCCTACCTGGCGCTACGATTTGCTGCCTGACAACACTTTTGATATGGTCATGTGCGTTCAGGTTTTGCCGGAATTGAATTCAAAGCTCATCAGCACGATGATGACCCAATTTCACAGGGCACTGAAACCAGGAGGAATGGTATACATCCGCGATCATGCAAGCGTTTGGAAGCCTGCCGGAAAAATGGATGTCGGAGCTTTCCTTGCCGACAATGGCTTTGTTCTTGAGTTTCAACCGCACCTCGTTCTCGATGGCGACATTCATGGCATTCCCAGGATCTGGAGAAAAATTGATCCGGCAGTAAAAGCTTCGCAAGTACAAACCCTGGAGCTGAAAAAGAAACAACTGGTGGAAGATATCGACACATTGACCGGAGGCAGGATCAAATCTGTTTTCAAAAAATTGAAAAAGTAATATGAAAAATCTCGGGATGCTTTTTCCTTTTCTCAAACTCTGTTTTACAAATACGGGAGAGGTGCTAAAAAATCTGTACAATTTCACCCTGGTTGTGCAGAGTAAAAATATGGTCAGCAAAAAATTCGGTTTGCCCAAAGGCCTTCCGACAATTGATCTGCTTGACCTGTTCCCGCATTTCGAGGAAACCATCGGTAATTATACATTCCTTGAAGGCACTTCGCGCATAACCGATATTGTCATTCTGAAAATGCTTACCAGGCGCTTTGACAAGGCGAAATACCTCGAATTCGGAACCTGGCGCGGAGAAAGCATTTACAATGTCGCCCAGGTGGCGGAAGAGTGCTGTTCCATCAGTTTTTCAGAAAACGAAATGAGAGATTTTGGACTAGATGAAAGCTGCGTGAAGGTCAGCCGTCTTTTTTCAAAAGGGATCCCCAATGTCAAACACATCGAGCACAACTCCCAAACATATGACTTTTCCAAACTGGAAAAATCATTCGACCTTGTTTTTGTGGACGCCGATCACAAGTACGAAGGCGTGAAAAAAGATACCCAAAGCGCTTTCCGTTTGTTGAAGAATGAACGTTCTGTTCTTGTCTGGCATGACATTGGCAAAGGCCTCGAGGAACTCACAAACTGGGAAGTACTGGCCGGCATCTTAGACGGGGCTCCGAGCGACGCACACAGGAAAAACATTTTCCGGATCTCCAATTCGCTTTGTGCAATCTACATCAACGAAAAATTCACAACCGGCTTTCCCGAACACTTCGTTCCCAACAAGACTTTTGACATTCAAATCAAGGCGAAAAAGCTTTCCTGAGAAAAGGCTTGCGCTTCAATAAAAACACTTTATTTATGAAAACACTTGTAACAGGAGGATGCGGTTTCATCGGAAGCCATGCCGTTGACCGCCTGCTGGCAGAAGGCCATGAAGTAACTGTCATCGACAACCTCAGTTCGGGAAACATCCGGAACCTCGAACACCACAAAGGCAATCCGAAACTTCAGGTTCATATTGCCGGCATTGAAGAACATGCCAAAATCGAATCTCTTTTTGCAGGCATCGACTGGGTTTTCCATCTGGCGGCACTGGCCGATATCGTACCTTCCATTGAGAAACCCATGCAGTATCACAATTCGAATGTGAATGGCACAATCAGTGTTCTTGAAGCTTGTCGCAAACACCAGGTAAAGCGGATCATTTATTCCGCCTCTTCATCCTGTTACGGCATACCCGACAGTTTTCCCACACCCGAAACGGCCGAAATCCGTTGCCAGTATCCGTATGCCGTAACAAAGTACCTCGGTGAAGAGTATTGCCTGTACTGGGAACAGATCTACAAAATGAATATCACCTGCATGCGTTTTTTCAATGTCTACGGAACGCGCGCACGCACATCAGGAACTTACGGTGCTGTATTCGGTGTATTTCTTGCGCAAAAGCTCAACAACAAATCGTACACGGTAGTGGGCGACGGCAAGCAAACCCGCGACTTCACCTATGTAACCGACATCGTAGATGCTTGTGTGACTGCTGTAAAACGGGATGATGTATCGGGTCAGATTTTCAATGTGGGCAGCGGAAACACTTACAGCATAAACCGTCTTGTTCAATTGCTCGGAGGAGAAATTACCTATATCCCCAAACGACCCGGTGAACCCGACTGCACCTTTGCCGACACAAAAAAAATCCACAAAACCCTGAACTGGACCCCCAAGGTAAGCCTGGAAGAAGGTGTCAAAATCATGCTTGAGAATATCGATTACTGGAAAGAAGCCCCGCTATGGGACACGAATTCCATCGCAGAAGCCACAAAAGACTGGTTTAAGTATCTGGGGAAGTAATCGCAGAATTTGCAGTTGGCAGTTGGCAGTTGGCAGTTGGCAAAAAGAAAAAAGGAAAAAGAAAAAAACTAAGACTTTGTTAGCCTTTCCAGAAGTTCAGCCAATTGCCGCGTGAGTTCACGGCGTGAATATTTTTCTATGTTTTTGGATTCTGATGCAAGCGTGCCTGCTTTGTAGGCTGCATAATAGTCCAGGATATTTTTCTTCAGCATCACCTCATCTTCGAAACCGGATAGTTTACCGCAATTCGTTGCTCTGAAGGCATCCACGATCTCTCCCTGTTCCGGGCCAATACAAATAATGGGTCGCCGGGCGGACAAGTATTCATAGAATTTTCCGGTCAGTATTCCGCCTGCATTCCGGGTATTGTTTACAAGCAGCAACAGCACCTGGCTTTGCTGCTGAACCTTTATCACTTCCGAATGCGGCAGGTAATCGATTTTATTGAGCTTTTCAAGAAGTCCGTATTTCTCCAGACTTTGCATGACGCTGATGTCTGTCTTTCCAACGAGTTTAATTTCCAGGTCTTGTCCGAATGCTTTATCGGTTGCAACAAGCGATGAAAGAACTGTCCAGAGCACTTCCGGATTCCGGCTGCGGACAAGCGTGCCAATGTGTGCAAGAGAAAATTTGCTGTCCGGCTTAACTTCTCCGGCATATAAATCTTCATTATCAAAACCATTGGTAATCACCTTGAATTTTTCCTTTCCCTGATCCGCCATCAACGCGAACTCCTCCGACATCGATGTCCCGACACTCAGCACCAGGTCGGCTCCATGCAATACAGTAAGTTCCTGACGGTGATGCTTTTTATCCGAACTCCGGCTGAGCATCAGGTCCTGGTAATAATCGATATTCGTCCAGGGATCCCTGAAATCGGCAAGCCAGGGAATATTCAGCTTCCGTTTGAGAGCAAGCGCAATGAGATGCATGCTGTGGGGCGGGCCTGTAGAGATGATGACGCTGACGGGATTTTGTTCCAGGTAAGCCGAAAGAAATTTAACTGAAGGTTTTATCCAGAACTTGCGGGCATCCGGAATAAAGTAATTGCCCCTGATCCATACGGCAATCTTCTCGGCCAGTTTGGGTTTTTTATTTTCGGTGAGAAAACCTGTATTTATTTTTTCCGCTTTTTTCTGTCCGATAAATTTCTTGTAGCTGTCATAGGGCTCCCAAATAGGTTGTTTGAGTACAGTCAGACCCGGAGGAACATCTTTTTTCAGAGAAAGATCCACAACCGGCATTTCTCCATTTTCAGGGGTATAAATAACGGGCTCCCATCCAAAGTCCCTGAGGTATTTGGCAAATTTAAGCCAGCGCTGTACCCCAGCACCTCCGCCGGGAGGCCAGTAATAGGTTATGATGAGTACTTTCTTTGGGGTTTCTGTGTTCATCGGGACTCTATTCGCAGAGCAGATTTTGTGTTGACGTGTGGAAGTGTAGAAGCAGGCCTTTGGTAACAAGATAATTTCACCAGAACACCTCTTCAACCCGACACTTCAGCGCTTACTTCTTCTTCCAGGCCATGAACAGGCTGCCTGCACAAACCAGCAAAAGCAGAACAGAACCGGCCAGTGATATCTTTTCGCCTTTAGCATAAACAGCAGGTTCAAATTTGAATTCAATCTCATTTTTACCTGCAGGCAAAATCATGGCGCGCAAGACGTAATCGGCGCGGATATGAGGGGTTAGCTTCCCATTTACGTAAGCGTTCCAGCCGTCTTTGTAATATATTTCCGAAAACACAGCGAGTCCATCTCCTTTGTTGTTCGACTCGTAGGTAAGGTCGTTGGGCTCGTAATGAGTCAGTCTGATTGAGCTTGTTGAATCTTTCGAAGGTTTCAGGCTCTTCACCTCATCGGAAAAGCGCTGGTCAATAATTGCAGTATGGGCGGGATCAAAATGGCCCAATGCCACAATTTCCGAATCGGCATTGGCAACCAGCCTGTACTCGTTGACAAACCAGGCATTTCCCAATGCATTGGGATTTTGCTGGACCATGGGTTGCTGATCCTTTCCGGCAAAAATCACATATTTCGTATTGAGCATATTGAGTACACTCTGATTATTTTTCATGATCTGAAAATCAATGAGCTCTTCATATCTTTTCAGTTTGGCGCCATGATATCCTCCGATTGACTTGTGAAAATAAGAAGTACGGGCATCCTTATCGATGTCTGCCATCGTATTCCAAACACGGAAATCAGGATCCTTATCTTCCAGGATCTGCAAATCGGCTTCTGAAGGCTGATACGGGTTTTGCACCTGCTGTTTCGGAACAAAATTGGCATCATTCAGATAACGCTTATCCACCGAAAACATATCTATGAGAATAAATAATCCAAGACCGGCAATAACAATTCCCTTCTGAAAAGGGCTTCTGCAATAGAAAAAAAGCAGGGTGGCTCCCAGGGCAATAAAAATAAGGCTGCGCCAAACATCCGAACGGAAGATTGCCTTGCGGGCAGATTCCAGTCCGTCAACAAGCTGGTTGGCTATTTCCGGACCGTTTGATTTTACGACCTGAGAATAAATCTGTGCGCGTTCTCCACCGCCGGCAGATTTGAAAAAGTTGTTGAATCCGGGAGCGATCAGGAACAGGACACAAAGACCGCCGGTCAAACCAAAGGCAATAAAAAATGCCCGTTTGTTTCCGATGAAAAAATCAACAAAAGGCAGTTTCACCTTATCCTTGAAAAAATCAGGTGTTTTCAAAACCTGGTCCAGCGTTAGAATAGCCAGCAAGGGCAATGTCAGTTCGGCAATTACGAGAATCATCGAAACAGCCCTGAACTTATTGTATCCCGGAATATGATCAAAAAAGAAATTGGAGAAGCCCATGTAATTGCTTCCCCAAGAAAGCAGGATGGACAAGATAGTTGCTATGAGAATGGCCCATTTCAAAGGACCCTTAACAACAAACAAACCCAGGACAAACAGGAACATGATGATGGCACCTGCATAAACAGGACCAGAGGTGAAAGGCTGATCGCCAAAATATTCATCCATTTGCCCGACATATTGTTTCATTTCAGATTGTACATCTTTCAGGGCATCGGGGTGATGCGTGCCGATGTATTCAGAACCTCCGCCTTTGAAGTTGGGAATCAGCAGGGTCATGGTTTCACCAATTCCATAGCTCCAGCCTGTTGCATAGCTTCTGTCAAGACCATCGGTTTTGTCGACCGTGTCTGTTTTCCCTTTTGTGTTGATGGTCAGTTCTGATTTTCCACGGGTTGTGTATTTCCCATATTCGTATGTGGCCCAGATATTGGTGATATTGGGAAGCACCGCCAGAAAACCCGCTACGGCAATGACTGCCGATGATTTGAAAAAAGAAACCAGGGTCTTTTTGCGAATGGCTTCGACCCCTTCGGCAAGACAATAGACAAGCAAAAACAAACTCAGGTAATACGTAATCTGAAGGTGATTGGCAAAAAGTTCAAGTCCCAGAAAAAGAGCTGTGAGTGCCCCGCCAATGAGGTATTTCCCGCGGTAAGTCAGAATGAATCCGGCAACAACAGGAGCCATCAGTCCTATAGCGTGGGCCTTTGAGTTGTGTCCGGCAGAAAGAATGATGAAGAAATACGAAGAAAATCCAAAAGCAATGGCCCCGACAATACCCACCCAGGGGTCAACCCGAAGAGCCATGAGCAGAATGAAAAAGCCGAGCATATACAGGAAAACGTATCCGGCGGGATGCGGAAGGCCAAGCATTAAAATGTTGTTTACATATTTCAAAAGGTTTCCATGATAAATCACGGAAATCTGATACGCCGGCATTCCACCGAACATGCTGTTTGTCCAAAGCGCTTCTTTCCCACCTGTTTTTTCACGATAGTCCTTGATTTCTTTCGACATGCCCTGATACTGCATGATGTCATTTTGCTGCAATTGTTTTGTGCCGCCGAGCAGCGGACTGAAATAATACATGGTGATGCCGATAAAGATCAGGATCGCCAATGCATAAGGGATTGCTTTTTTGATGTCGAAAGATGAATTCATAAGGTGATTTGAGATTTGTTATCGGAAGTAAGGAGGAATGGGATTTGTGACCGACAAAGGCATGTGTCTAATTGCATTAAAGAATCAAAGCTAGAGGGATCTATTTAATTTCTTCATAATCCACATATTCTCCTGCCTGATCTTTCAGTTTCCGGGATTTCTTCGGACTTTCTTTTTCGACTTTTATTTCTCCCTCTTTGGAGCGGTCGTACGTTTGCGAATTGTTTTGATTGAATGTATACTTGTGTATGACGGTTCGTCCTCCGAATATTTTCCAGACAACCCACAAAAGAATGATGCCGACGAGTACGTCTTTCATAGTATTGATTTTTAGACGTGCAAATATACAAATTGCGGACCTAAAAATGGTGTTGCAAGACTGAACGACCGCTAATCACCTCTCATTCTGTGAGCAAATTTACATTTCGCTGCGATTTACTTACAGATGGCTGCTTTTTACATCCATTTCGCTGCGATTTACTTACAGATGGCTGCTTTTTACATCCATTTCGCTACGATCTGATTGCACTTCGCTACGTTTTGCTTCCATTTCGCTGCGATTTGCTTGTACTTTGCCTCGTTTTACATCCATTTCGCTGCGATTTGCCTGCACTTCGCTACATTTTACTTCCATTTCGCTTCGATTTGGTTCCACTTCGCTTCGTTTTACTTCCATTTCGCTTCGATTTGGTTCCACTTCGCTTCGTTTTACTTCCATTTCGAAACGATCATCTTGCATTTCGCAACGATCTACTTGCATTTCGCTGCCTTCTTTTTCCATTTCTCTGCGATTGAAATGTAGTGCATTCAGAGAAGGCTTTTTAGTCCGCACGATTGCGGCTCTGAAATATTTTTTGTTGAATTTCAGTAAAGATTCACCGTCACGGACTTATCCGTTTCAATCGAAAATTTCTTTTCCACGGTGTAAGCCGATTCTTTTTTGTTTCGGGACCGGAACTCCACTTTGTAGTGACCGGGCTGAAGGTAAAAATTCTGGATCGTCTGGTTGTTGTCCAGGTTACACACCCAGAGCATATCGCCATGTTCCTCCACGTAAATGCTTCCGCTGCCGACTTCTCCGGTCATTAGTTTAAGTTCGCCAGCTCCGGGTATTTCCAGGCTTGTTGTGCGGCTTTGCCCGACGGATACACCGGTCATGTATATTCTGGGTAAAGTCAGAATCTCCAGATCGTAGTTATTGACAATGTATCTGTCAATACCATTGATTTCCTGAACATTCAAAATCAGCGGATCGCCTTGTTTACGGACAACACATTTGATCCTGTAATTGAAATTGTAGGTGCCATTCGGACGTTTGACTTCCAGGTTTCCCTGCGGAGCATCCAGTGCGATGATGTTGTGTATGCCCATTTGCAATTTGATGTTGTCCTTTTCAACGGGAGGAATGGTATGCACCACCAAATGGTAAGAGGGGCTTGCATCTAGCGTCAGGGTATCGGGATTGCCGCGCGCATTGAGGGTATGGATATAATCGTACCGGATATTTCCGCTGAAGTGATCATAAAAAGTCATGTTCACATTTGTCTCTGTTGGGAAGCCACCCTGATCGATGAGGTTTACCTGAGCGGTTGTACGGTTCATCGTCTGGGTGACGACAACACCCACGACATGCACAAGTGCGTTGGGTTCTTCGGCACTGAAATAGGTACCGACACAGTCGAAGGCTTTGCTTTGCTCCTGACTCAGCCCGATTCCAAGGATATAGGGCTTGAAAACGATGCCTTTTTCCCTGAGTTTTTTCGCTGCGTCGCAGGGATCGCCTCCGCATTCCTCGATCCCGTCGGTAATCAGAAGGATAATATTGGTTGCCGGAGAATTCGGAAAATCGCCGGCAGCCAGATTCAGGGAATGTGCGATGGGGGTGATCCCTGTAGGCTTTAGCGGGCTCACCTTGCTCTTGATGAGGGCCGCATTGCCTTTGGCAAACGGAACTGCGAGTCGGGAATCGTTGCAATCGCCTGGGGGATAAGACACCTGAGCACCGTAAATGCGCAGGGCCAGTTCAAGATTCGGAATTCGCTGAAGGCTGTCCATGATCCGAAAGAGCAATTTTTTTGCTGCTTCAATCCGAGGTATCCCTTCATAATTTGTTTTCATGCTGTTCGATGCATCAAAGATGAACAGTATCCGAGCAGGAATTGCGGCACCAGCTTTAGATGCCTGAGCATGAATCCCTTTAACAGGAAATAAAAAAAGCACGAAAATAAAACCCAGGAAAAACTTCATCCGATAAAATTAGAAAATTAGCACGGTGTATAAACCGGCAAAACAGATAATATGAACAGTTCATTGTCAACTTGGCCTGAAGTTCTTTTTATCTCAAAAACATTCAAAAAAACTGGAACCAGATCAGCATGATTCCTGAAGCCCCCATCAGCAAAAATGCAGCAACACCCAGTGCATTCGACCATCTGCCGTTGACCTTATCGCCCATGACCTCCTTGTTATTACAGATATGAAGGACGATCAGAATAATGACCGGAGCTGTCAGGCCATAGAGTATTGCCGTGTAAATGAGAGCCTGAATAGGACTGATACCGATAAAATTGATGAGCAGACTGATGGCCAGAGAAATGATGATGACAATGTAAAAACCCTTTGCCTCATGAAACTTCTTATTAAGCCCTTCTGTCCACCCAAAGGTTTCTGATATAATATAAGAAAGAGATCCGGCAAGAACAGGAACGGCAATCAGTCCGGTGCCAATAACCCCGATAGCAAACAACAGGTAAGCCGCATTTCCGGCCAGAGGTTTCAGGGCCAGGGCGGCCTGATCTACCGTATCTATCTGATGGACTCCGGCCCCAAACAGGCATGTGCCTGTAGTGAGTATAATAAAATACATGACAAGATTCGAAAAAAACATGCCGGAATAGACGTCGGTTCGCATGCGGCCGATCATTCTTTTGTCAACAACGAGCACCTTCGACTTCTGTCCTTGCTCCTCCACTTCCATGGAGGCCTGCCAGAAAAACAGATAAGGGGAAATGGTTGTTCCGAGGATCCCGACGAGCATGGCCATAAATGCTTTGTTGAATTTTATCTCAGGAATGAAGGTTTGCCTGAGCATCACCAGCCAGTCCTGTTTAACCATAAAAGGAACAATGAGGTAAACGAGCAGGATCACACAGAGGTATTTCAGAACCGAGGCGAATTTTTTATAAGGAAGATAGATAATAAGCAGTACGAGGAGCAAGGTATAGAAGACACTGAAAATGCTGGCATTCACCTGGGGGATGAGCAAATTGCTGACCGCGCCCATCCCGGCTATGTCGGCACCGATATTCAATACAATAGCCGGTCCGCTGAACAGGATCATCAGATAAAGGATAGCTTTTGGATAATTTTTTCGAAGGGTTCCTGTTAACCCTGCGGAGGTGACCATCCCTACCCGGGCGCACATTTCCTGTACAGCCGCCATTAGCGGGAAAGTGAGCAGTGCCGTCCAGAGCATGGAGAGTCCGAAAAGCGCTCCGGCCTGAGAATAGGTTGCTATTCCAGATGGATCATCATCGCTGGCTCCGGTAACGAGTCCAGGTCCTAACTTGCGCCAAAACCGACTCAGGACGTTACCCTTTTTAGTGACAAGAGAAAGGGCAGGATCCGGAGATTTGTGCTTCATAGTTCAGTTTACAATACATCAAAGATAGAAAGTGCATACCATCCTGGAAAGCGGCCTGATAAAAGTTATCATTTTCAGGGTCCGGTTCTTCCAGCGATATACAGGGAATTCATCAGGATAATTTAAAAATCAGGTAGCCCCCTTAGATTCGAGGATGGGCCCTGGGGTGATACGTTCAAATCGAAACGGGTAAATAATTAGATTTATCTTAAACAGAACCTTATTTTTTCTTATGTTTGCAGCCCTAAACACGAATTTACCGCAAACAATTAATTGACTATCAAACATATACAACCGGAAAACA
>PLXK01000071.1 GCA_003151415.1 Bacteroidota bacterium | reverse complement strand
GGCTGATTATAAGCACTTTTTAATGTAAAATGTCAGTAAATTTTCTATATTCGGCCCATCGGAAAACTGAGTTTTTCTATTTGGTATGGTGAGGAACAATTAAACGAATCAATCGAAAACGCTAACAGATCTTTTCAATGAAACAAATCAAACTATTATTCGCTGGTTTATTTTTGGCTTCGCTGTTTATTGCATCCTCTTCTACGGCGCAGACGAAAGACGACAAGAGCCTGATCGGCTTTGATGAGAAAGCGGCGAAAGATGAGATGAAGCGCAAAAAGGTTCCTGTATTCGAACAAAAAGAATACATGCAACATTTAAAGAATAAATACATCAACCGGAACCAGCCACAGGTACTGCGCAACGACCCTTCCACCTATCCGGCCAATTACAAACGCACACTTTCCACCCGGACAAACAACAATTGCAACAACATTGGTTTTGAAGACAGCACATTCAACAACTGGACCGGCGCAACCGGAACAAATATCAACCCTGCCCCCACTGTTTGGAATCCCGGGCTGATGAGCATCAAAAATGCGGCAGAACCGAATGCCGGTTCGGAGCAAACTATCCTCACCATTCCTCCGGTCAACAATAACCCTGCATTGGGGCCCATCATCGGCTATGATGTTAATGCAATCAATACAATTACCGGCCTGGCAGATATTCCTTACCTCGCACCTGGCGGAGGAAAAGTATCTATCAGATTGGGCAACAGCGACGCGAATACGCAAACAGAAAAACTGGATTATTCGATTACGGTAAGTCCGCAACAGACTGAACTGAACTACAAATATGCCGTCGTTCTGAACAATGCAACCAACTCGCATACCTCTGTTCAGCAGCCTTATTTTCACATCTTACTTCTTGACTCTGCCGGCCGACAGCTGGGTGGTGCAACCTCCTGCAATGAGTATTCTGTAGCGGCCGACTCTGCTGCGTCAAATCCCAGCCTTGGATTTCTGCCCTACAACGCAGGCGGTGGTGTCAGCGGATTTTACAAAAAATGGACCAATGTTTCTGTAGATCTTTCGCCTTACATGGGGCGGACAATCACAGTAGAGTTCGTTACGGCAGCCTGTACATTTACAGTGCACTATGGTTATGCTTATATCGATGCAAGTTGCGGTCAGCTGCGACCTATAACCGGAATGTGTCCGGGAGACAGTGTGGCATTGCTTGTGGCTCCTGTCGGATATGCATCCTATCAGTGGCTCGATACTCTGGGGCATCCGATCCCTGCTCCACTTGGCACCAATGATTCTCTGCTTATTTCGCATGGTCATCCCGGCAATATCTATTCGGTGCAAATGCTTTCTTTCGGAGGTTGCCCAACTACACTGAGAGACACTCTTCAATATTCTAAAATCTCTGCTCTCGGCACAACCTCAACGAATACCTGTTTTATGGGTCATACGGGAACAGCCTCCGTTGTGGCTTCAGGAGGTGTTTTTGGATATGCCTATAAATGGACACCCTGTGGCGACACCACGCAAACGGCTCACAATCTGCCACCGGGAACCTATACAGTACATGTCAGCAGTATACGATGTACCACCAGTTCATTCGACACAACAGTCACACTCGGTTCTTTGCCCCCCCGACCTTATCTTAACCGGCAGGATCCGATTTGTAAAGGAGACACCTTCTCTTTTGCCGCCAACACCCCTCCGGGATATCCCACACATACCTGGTGGATGCCCCCGAATCTGAGTAAACCGGCAGCCGGTGCAGGTACCGGAACCAATACGGCAAACTTTATTTCTCAGGCCGCAGTACCGGGTCTGTACCGCGATACCATGAGAGACGGAAATGCCTGTCTGCAGGTTTTTGATGACTCCCTGTACATTGTCAAAATGAACGCCAGCCTGACCCATCTTGGAGAACATTGCTGGATGGATTCCACAGCCTGGATCATGGACAATCCAAGCGGCGGTGTTCCTCCTCCTGCATATTCGTATAAATGGACAGGCACAACGGCCTTTACCGGTGCCACCAATCAGAGCATCACCAATCTCCGGGCCGGAACCTATAGCGTGATCTGCAAAGAAAACGGCCACCAGTGTGCCGACACCCTGTCTCTTACGCTTGTCAGTCCGCCCAAACCGCTGGACTCGCTCAATATCACCTCCTCATTCTGTGACGGAGATTCGGCCACAGCCCTGCATTTTGCATTGGCAAACGGACCGTATACCTGGTACCACAACGGGGAACTGCAACCCGGTCATGCAGATTCGCTTTACATCACTTATCCGCAGCAATTCAACGAATACACCGTGACGTATTTTGCCAACGGCTGCCGCCGTCATGATACCTTGTCATTGAGAACCGTGCCGCCCCCGCCCTTTGAACCGGGCAAGATCACCAACGTTTTTTCTCCGAACAAGGATGCCGCCAACGACTTGTTTTTCCCTTACCCGAAAAACGCGATGAGCGAGCAATATCTGGAGTATTACACGGAAAGATACCATGTGCAGATCTTTGACCGCTGGGGAATTCTGGTTTACAACTCGCATGATTTTTCCAAGGGATGGGATGGAAAATATCAGGGACATGATGTTGCTCCGGGAACATATTACTGGATCACCTATTACACCCCCCGATGCATTGCAAAAACCAAGGACTTTATTAACAAGGGATTTGTCGAAGTTGTCAGATAACCACGAATTATAAAGAACGTCCCGGTACAGAATTTCTTACCGGGACTTTTTTATGTCTCCCTAAAAGAGCAGCATTGTTGCTGAAGAAGCAAGAGAACTACAAAAAGAAAGAGTATGACAAAAGCAGGCAAGGTATTTACACCCAAGGACAAACCGAAAAAGGTCAGTAAAAAAACCGAACAGCGGAAAGCCTTTACCAGAAAGACAAAGCCGGAGGCTCCGGTGAAGAAAGCAAAGCCACAAAAATTCCACAACCGGCTGAAGACCTTTCTCGTCAAAAACCTGAGCATCTCTCACCAGGAAGCCGAAAAGCTGATCTTTGAAAGACGCATTCAGATCAATGGCAAGCGTGGACGTTTTACCTCTTCCGTGACAAACAGCGATGAAGTGAAGTTCGATGATCAGGTCATCCTCGAAAAAAAACAATTCATCTACATCAAGTACAACAAACCCGTTGGCGTTGAATCGACCATGGACCCGGCCATTGAGAACAACATCACCACGGCTGTCGGACATCCCGAAAGGCTCTTTCCGATAGGAAGGCTTGACAAGGACTCGGAAGGCTTGCTGCTGCTCACCAATGACGGAAGCATTTACAATAAAATCCTGAAAAGCGAACACAACAAGGAAAAGGAATACATGGTGAGCGTGAACCGCCCGATAACCGAAGAATTTCTGACGGCCATGAGAAATGGGGTTGAAATCATGGGGAAACTGACCAAGCCGGCTCAGGTGTTTACCACAAAAGGAAACGAGGTCACCTTCCGCATCATTCTGACAGAGGGCATGAACCGACAGATCCGCCGGATGTGCCACAAATGCAATTATCAGGTAAAAAAGCTCAAAAGGATACGGATTGTGACCATCCTGTTGAACGACCTGAAATCCGGGAAATGGGAAAATCTCAGCCCCGAAGAATTGCAGAGTTTATTCCAGTCCATCGGCAAGACCGCATCGGTCTAGATTGAATATATGTCATGCCATCCGATAATTTAAATCATAGCGGGCAGCAGGCCAAAACAAGAGAGGCTTAAAAATCATTTCTTTTGGTATATTTACACATCCGGAAACATAAGGACACACTCCAACAACAAGACAAGTATATTATGCGGATTTCTGTTTTTCTTTTTTTGTTTTTATTCAGCTCCGGTCTTTTTGCGCAAAAATGCATCCGCCAGGCTGATAAATTGATTGGCGAAAAGAAATACCGTTCGGCCTGGGAAGTTTTGGACAAGGCGGACCCTCAAAATCTCAAACCATCCATTGCCATTGCAAAAACAAATCTGCTGCTGAAGTATTTCATCAATACCGTCATGCACCAGGTTTTTACTTTAAAGGATCTGCAAGGCAAAGAGAAAGTGGAAGACTTCAGGGGAAAAAACGAGAATGGCAACCTGATCAAATTCGACCCCGAAGCCGTACTGGATACACTCCTGGCAAAAAACCCAAAAGAATATACACTCTACGAGGGTCTGGGAAATTACTATTATGAAACATTCATTGTTTTTCAGGAAAACTGGGTAAAGAAGCCGGAAACCCTGGTGCATCTGATGGAAGACAATTACAAGATGGCTTATGACCATGGCATCAAAACATGTCTGGTGGCTTACCGCATCGGATTTGCAGAACTGTTTCTCCAGAAATTCAAAGACGCCAAAAAATCATTCGCTGAAGCCATCCAAATCTGCAAAAACTATCCGGAGGCCTATTACAGCATGGCTTACTCCTGTCTCCAGCTGAATCAAAACGACAGTGCTTTGAACAATGCCAACAAGGCCTACGAAATGTTCACCGATACATTCAACAAATCCGATGTCAACTTGTTGCGCGGCATGATTTACAGTTCAAAAAAAGATACGGCTGGTGCCTTGCGCGAATACAGGCTTGCCGCAAACATGAATCCGAAGAATGCGAGCATGAACCTGTTGTTGCTGAAAGCCGAATTGAGATACAATGCAAAGGATCTGAGTACCGTGGCTTCGGCCTATTTCGACATTGATCCCAGAGCTGCCGAGACATACAGTGAACTCATCAACGGATATTTCCAGGTAAACAAATCAAAAGAGATTCTAACCCTGCTCGACCAAAAATCCATTCAGTACCAGGCCGACCCTGAAATCAGCGGGAACATTTGTTTTTACAGGGCCTATATCTATGTGGTGATGGATGACAAGCCAAAAGCCAAAGCCGACCTCCTCAAAGCAAAAGAATGTTTTTTGAAAATATTCCCACCCGAACATGAGATGTTTGGCGCCATCCAGGAAGCCCTGAAAGAACTTGACAAATAAAGGTTGTTGAGGTGCCTGCCTGAGACAAGAAACAGAGCGGAGAAAGAGTGAAACCGATCCTGTTTCTTTCTCTTTCTCCGCTCTGTTTCTCTTTTACGCTTTCTTTCTCCGCTCTGTTTCTGTTTATGCCATCAATTCTGACAACTCCAGCCATCTGAGGCCTTTATCTTCGAGTTCGATGCGCAGCTTTTCGTATTCAGCCGATGTTTTTTGAAGTTCGACATGATCGGATATGCCTTCGTTCAGCTTTTTCTCGAGCTTGGACTTAAGCGCTTCGAGTTCCGGAATTTCTTTTTCGAGTTGTTCGAATTCGAATTTTTCCTTGAATGATATTTTCCGTGCCGCTGTGTTCGGAACTTCCTGTTGCTTCACGGGGGCAGCTGGGGCCAGAGCTGCGGCAGCGGGAACGGTTTTTTCTTCCGTCTTGCCTTTCAATTCTCTTTCGGCAAGATTTTCCCTGTATTGTGTATAGTTGCCCGGAAAATCGCGTACATGCCCTTCTCCTTCAAAAATAAAGAGGTGATCAACAAGTCTGTCCATGAAATAACGGTCGTGCGTAACGATAAGCACACATCCCGGGAATTCGGACAGGAACTCTTCCAGGATAGAAAGCGTCATGATATCCAGATCGTTTGTAGGCTCATCCAGAATCAGGAAATTCGGATTGGTGATGAGTACGGTGAGCAGATAGAGTCTTCTTTTTTCTCCTCCGCTGAGTTTGGATACAAAATTATACTGCGACTCGGGAGGAAACAGGAAACGCTGCAACAACATGGATGCAGAAAGCTTGGACCCATCGGCCAGGGGGATATATTCGGCAATATCCTTGATGACTTCAATTACCCGTTTCCCGCCGTCAATAACCATTCCCGCCTGCGAATAATAACCAAAAATGATTGTTTCTCCGGTTTGAATCTTTCCGGTATCCGGCTGTTCCAGACCAAGAACCATATTCAGAAAGGTTGACTTCCCGACCCCATTCTTCCCCACGATTCCGATCTTTTCCCCTTTTTTGAATACATAGGAAAAATCTTTCAGGATAATTTTATCCTCGCTCCAGGATTTACCAAGCTTGATCAGTTCAAGGATCTTACCGCCAAGACGGGTCATCTTCACCGACATCTGTACTTTATCCGTATCCTTTTTCTTAAAGGCATTTTCTTTTACCTCATCAAAAGCATCGACCCTGGATTTGGCCTTGGTTCCGCGCGCACGGGGCATTTTACGCACCCATTCCAGTTCCCGGCGATACAGGTTCTTGGCTTTGTCGAGCTCACTGGCCTCATTCAGATCGCGCTCAGCCTTCTTTTCAACGTAATAGGAATAATTCCCTTTGTACCGGTAAACACTGCCGGCTTCCAGTTCTATGATTTCATCACAGATCCGGTCCAGGAAATAACGGTCGTGCGTGACAAGCAGAAGTGTAATGTCTTTGCTGGAAAGGTATTCTTCCAGCCATTCGGTCATTTCAATATCCAGGTGATTGGTCGGTTCATC
>PLXK01000231.1 GCA_003151415.1 Bacteroidota bacterium | reverse complement strand
TCAGCCGAATCCAAAATCATCTTTCAGGAAAGCATTCCTCTGTCATCAAAAACCTTCTTTTCTGCTGAAGAAATAAATCTTATTCATTCAGGCTCAACTCTTTCTTTGGCAGGATCGAACGTTTCCTTTACCGAATGGAAAGTATTTCACCGGGAATTGAAAATAGCCTGAATGGAATACTTTGTTCGCACAACAGAAAGTATTCTGATAAAAAAGGAATGTTCGATTCCCTCGCACGACATGAGCTTTACTTTCTGATTCTTCGGTTTTGGCAGAGAGATTGTCTTCGATGAGGAGCCAACCGGGGAATAAAAGAAATGCAAAAGACTGCTTTTTTATATGAACAACACCTCCGGTGACATTTCCGAAAGAATCCCCCTCATTGACTTATCTGTGGACATATATTATTTTTCATATATATTCAAAAGTCTATATATTTGCAGGGTCAATCCTACAATCGTGCTAAAATTGCCTCTCAGTATTCCGGAAATGGAGCATGGAGCCGAAATGCTTAAAGCATTGGCGCATCCCATGCGGCTTGCCATTGTTGCCCTGATTTCAGAAAACAAGACCTGTACGGTGAGCCACATTCAGGAAGTGCTTGGACTTGAGCAAGCCGTGGTATCGCAGCAGCTTTCTGTTCTGAAATCACGAAATGTACTCGTTTGCGAGCGGGAAGGGAAGAATTCTGTTTACTCATTGAAATATGCCTGTGTCTCAACCATAGTCAATTGTCTGAACCAATGTAAACTTCAGGAATGATGGAAATACTGGGATATCTTTCGGCCATACTCATTGGTATCAGTCTCGGATTGATTGGAGGCGGAGGCTCTTCGCTGGCCATTCCCGTGCTGGTTTATCTTTTTCATCTGAGTCCGCAGGCAGCCATTCCCGATTCTTTCCTGATTGTCGGTCTGAGTTCGTTTGCAGGGGCGCTGACCTATATATACAGTGATCTGGTCTGTTACAAATCAAGTCTTGTATTTGGACTTCCCTCCATACTCTCTGTTTATTTCACGCATCAATACATACTTCCTTCCATTCCCGAAAAACTTACCCTCTTCGGGAACATTTCATTCAGTAAGGATGTTTTCGTTTTATCCATTTTTTCGATACTGATGATTGCTGCATCCATTTCCATGATTCGTCCGATGAAGCTGGACAAGGCAACAAAACCCGAAACGGAAGAAAAAGTCTATCCTTACCTCCAGATGGCATTCAGTGGCATCTGTGTGGGTTTTCTGGCGGGACTTGTCGGAGCCGGCGGAGGATTTCTGATTATCCCCGCGCTCATTCTGCTGGTCAAATTGCCAATGAAGCAAGCCGTGGGCACCTCCCTGCTTATTATTGCCGTGAATTCGGGAATCGGATTTGTCAGTCATCTTCAGGGAGGGCAGGCAACCGACTGGGCTTTTCTGCTGTTGTTCAGTTCGCTCTCTATTTCGGGAATATTTCTGGGAAAATATATTTCTAAATTTGTTTCGGGCGTCGCTTTGAAGCCGGCCTTCGGTTGGTTCGTGCTGGCTATCGGAGTTTTTATTATTTCGCAACAGATCATCAAATTGCATTGACATCTCCAATACTCTAGACATATGATTATTGAACAAATGTATACGAATTGCCTGGCCGAAGCCGCTTATTATATTGAGTCCGACGGGGAGGCAGCCATCATCGACCCCATTCGCGAAACAGAACCTTACCTGAAAAAGGCAAAGGAGCGCGGTGTGAAAATCAAATATGTATTTGAAACACATTTTCATGCCGATTTTGTTTCCGGCCACATCGACCTGGCTAAAGAAAGCGGCGCACAGATTGTTTTTGGACCGAATGCAGACACGGCTTATTCCGTTCATCATGCCACTGACGGAGAAATCCTGAAAATCGGAAAGCTCAAAATCAAGGTTCTTCATACCCCGGGCCATACACCTGAATCCGCCTGCTATTTGCTGTTTGATGAGTCGGGAAAAGAGCATTGCGTTTTTACCGGCGATACTTTATTTGTAGGAGATGTGGGAAGGCCGGATCTTCTGGATGGTAAAATGACAAAAGAAGAACTTGCAGGTATGATGTATGATTCGCTGAACAAATACATCAAACCTCTTGCCGACGACGTTCTGGTTTATCCCGCTCACGGGCCGGGTTCGGCATGCGGAAAAAACATCGGCAAAGAAACCTGGTCTACAATCGGTATCCAGAAAAAAACAAATTACGCTTTGCTGCCCATGAACCGGAATGAATTTGTCACACTCCTCTCCTCGGGTTTATCCTCACCTCCGCCCTATTTTTTCAAGGATGCTGAAATCAACAAGACAGGTTACAATACCATTGCCTCGGTGATGGAGAAAAACATGCATGCCCTGGATGTTCCTTCTTTCAAAAAAGAAGTTGAAGCCGGAGCCCTTATACTCGACACCCGCGAACCGGATGCATTCGAAAAAGGCTTTATCAAAGATTCGCTGAACATTGGCTTGCAGGGTACTTTTGCCGTATGGGTAGGCACATTGGTTGACATCCAGAAGCCGCTGCTCATTGTTGCCGAACCGGGAAAGGAAGAAGAAACGATCCTGCGTCTGGCGCGGGTGGGATTTGAAAAAGTAAAAGGTTTCCTGAAAGGGGGCATAAAGTCCTGGACAGATGCCGGCAATGCCCTTGAAACAATTCAATCCATAACCGCTGCCGATTTTTGCACAAGCTTGACCGATAAAAACACCGTCGTTCTGGATGTAAGAAAACCCGGTGAATATGAATCTGTGCATGTGAAGGATGCCAGTCATATTTCCCTGTCGGATCTTGAATCCTCCTTGACCCAACTCGATCCGAAAAAGGAATACCTCATCCATTGCGCCGGGGGATACCGTTCGATGATTGCTGCTTCGATTCTGAGAAGACATGGAATCGCTAATTTTAAAAATATTTACGGAGGCATGGGAAAGATCAGGGAAACGGGGGCTCCGCTGGTCGAGACGGCTTGCAAGGCGTCCTGACTTTGTTCAGGGATTTGATTGTTAAATCCGGGAAATCTCTCTGGTTTTGAATCAATGCATGTTTGACACAACAACAACAACAACAACAACTTGACCACGGAGGCATGGAGGACATGGAGTACCATGGAGAAAAAATGCCGATGAGATTATCTAAAAAAGCAAACTGAAATACAAAAATCAAAATCATGAAAACAAAAATCATTTTCTCAATCGTTTTTTTTGCATTGCTTTCTCCTTTCCAGGGTAAGGCCCAGAATGCGGCAGGCACAACGGTTATCGAGAACGTCGATGCAAAAACATTCAAGGAAGATCTGGCCAAAAAAGACGGTATCCTGATCGATCTGCGCACACCGGCCGAAATCGACAAGGGATTCATCAAGGGCTCAAAAATGATTGACTTTACTGACAAAAGCTACGAACAGGAATTTTCAAAATTGGATAAAAACAAAACGACCTACATTTATTGTGCAGGAGGAGGAAGAAGCGGGGAAGCGGCCCAGTACATGAAAGATCATGGATTCAAGAAAGTCGTCAATCTGACGAAAGGATTCAACGACTGGAAGAAACAGGGGATGGATGTAGAGATGAAGAAATAAGTTTGGGAAGGGTGAATCCGAAACCCCTTCGCTTTATTTCGGCAAGGTATTTTGGCAAGGTGTAATACAGATTCTCTTTCGCTTTTTCGCTGTCGTGAAAGACGACAACAGATCCTTCGCGGGAATAGCGGAGTACATGCTCAAGGCATTTTTCGGGACTTGTATTGCGGTCGAAATCTCCGCTGAGCACATCCCACATCACGATTCTGTAATTCAGTTGTCGGAGCCGACGGGATTGCGATTTTTTGAGTCTGCCATAAGGAGGACGGAAGAAAAGCGATTTCACTTCAACGGCACAGGCCGCAATATTATCCAGATATTTTTTTGAATCGCTGTTCCATCCGTTGATGTGGTTGTGTGTATGATTGCCGGTTAAATGTCCTTCGGCCAGAATCCGTGCATACACTTCCGGGTAACGCTGCACGTTTTCTCCAACGCAGAAAAAAATGGCTTTTGCACCGCCATCCCTTAACTGATCGAGTACCCAGGGCGTGATAACGGGATGGGGACCGTCATCAAAACTCAGAATGATTTCCTTTTTATCTGTCTTCAAGCGCCAAAGTGACGACGGACTAAATTTCTTCAACAGATAAGGCGGACGGACAAGATACATGAGCGGTTGTTAAGATACTGCCTGAAAAGCAGCCTAAATATGGCTGTTTTACTGTTTGCGGCAAAACAAAGGTAAGCGTTCTGACGGTATTTTGGGGATTGGCTCTCTCATGGATTTAACGAGCAGATGGCAGGCATTTACCAGTTCATTCATTTTGAGGTAATGGTTGTGATTTCCCGGCAAAGATCAGCTGGTCTCCTGGTGCCAGAAAATCATTCGGTGATTTAGTTCTTTTTCTTTTTGAGTTCCGTATATAATCACTCAAAAACCTGCTTCTCCCATTTGGATCGACAGAGCCTGCATGAAACCCTCGGGCAAATCCGTGGGCCATGTCTGTCAATTCCCAATCAATTCCCCTGCTGACCCAGCAACATGTCAATCATCGGCCCGGCGTTCTCGAATCGTTTCTTGAAATCTTTTTCAAGTTCTGCTTCTTTAAACTGAACACTGAGCTGCACAATTCCCTGCAGAATGGATGCCGCCTGCCTGGCTTCGCTTGAAACATTCGAAGAAGGTCTGTCCTTTTTCAGTTCGAAAAAATACTGCAGCTCTTTTTCGTAGATGTCAAAAAGCCGGCGTGCCAGGGCATTGCATTTGTTTCCTCCGCCCGCCTGGTACCAGGTTCCAAGAACGTAATACATGGCTCCGTCATAGGGTACATTGCGCTCGGGCATAACAGCCACGCATTTCTCCATCACCTTGAGTGCTTCATCTTTCTTGCCTTCCTCAATCAGGGTTTCTGCCAGAGTGCTCATCTGAAGGCGGAGATTCACCGCCATGCGCATGTTGTTCTCATCCATGTATATGGTCGGGCTTTCCATGCCACCCCAGACAAATTTGTCCATGATGTTTTTGTACATGATATCCGTATTCAGCCGCATGTTGGGCCTGCCCTTCTCGGTGGCGCTTTTGCTCTTTATCGGAGTCAGGCGGTATGCCAGGCCTTCGAGCTGGAAATAAGGTTCCAGATTCATATAGCTTTCGGAACCGGTGGTAACGGCAAAATAGATCGGACGTTCCCAGTTGTTTGTGGCAAGCAAATCCAGAACCATGAGGTCGTTCTTATACAGAGCCGTTTTTTCCAGCGTCCAGTCGATGTTGTCAACGATAAGGCTGTCGGGTGTATTTGCCGGAACAGTTCCGTTTTCCTTCACCTTTTTTCTGTCAACGGGGATCCGCATTTTTTTTGAAGGAATGTAATCTATCGGAGGTTCTCCGGGACCGTTCGGAAGTTTATTCGCAGGATCGTCGCTTGCAACAAAATTGATCAGTTCCTTGCATTTGAAATAGCCGTCCAGTCCTTTGTCCACAATATAAACCAGATCGCGCTTTCCCTGGGCATACTTGTCTGAAGTCATGGAAAAAGGAACGGGATCGGAATCATAGGCCTTGCGTTTCATCTGGTCGATGTACCAGTCGGTTTGCAACAGACTCAGATTCACAACGCGGACATCCGTGCGGTAGCCTTCCACTTCCTGCACATACCAGAGCGGGAAGGTGTCGTTATCGCCGTTGGTAAAGAGAATGGCATTGTGCGCGCATGAATTCAAATAGTTCTTTGCAAAATCACGGCAGGTATAACGGTGCGAACGGTCGTGGTCGTTCCAGCCCTGTTCGCCCATAACAACAGGCACGGCCAGTGTGCAGGCTGCCGTGGTGAGTACTGCGGCGAGATTTGCATTGGAGAAATATTTCCGCGTCATGTCCCAGATGGCATAAACACCCAGACCTATCCAGAAAGCAAAGGCATAAAAGGATCCGGCAAAAGCATAATCACGTTCGCGGGGCTGGTTGGGGAATTGGTTCAGATAGACAACAATGGCCAGTCCGGTGAAAAAGAAAAGCAAAAAGACAACCAGTGCATTTTTCCAGTCTTTGTTAATCTGGTAAAGCAATCCAATCATGCCCAGCAAAAGAGGCAGCAGAAAGAAACGGTTGTACCCTTTGTTACCGGTAATACTTTCGGGCAGCACATCCTGCGGACCGAGCCGGAGCTTGTCGAGAAACTTGATGCCACTGATTGCATTTCCACTGGAAGCATCGCCATGGCCCTGAATATCATTCTGACGTCCGGAAAAATTCCACAGGAAATAACGGAAATACATCCAGTTGATCTGATACCGGCCAAAATAAGCCAGGTTTTCGCCCATGGTGGGTTTTTCAAAACTTTTCTCTTTCCCTTCCGCATCGGTATAGGTCACCTTCTCGCCTTTGATATCGGCCCATTGCTGGTAATCTTTTTTATGCTGAGAACTCCACATCCGCGGGAAAATGGTACAGCCTTCGGGCCGGTATACATAACCTCCGCCATGTTTACCATTGTCCACCATCTGGTAATTTCCTGCAGCAAAATCCTTGGTATAGACGGGGCTGCCTCCTTTGAAATAATCGTCCTGCTTTCCGTTTTTATCCAGATCTCTGTCTTCAATGGGTGCATCGTAAGTGGGACCGTAAGTCAGGGGCCAGTCGCCATACTGTTCGCGGTTCAGGTAAGAAAGAAGTTTCACGGCATCCGAAGGATCGTTTTCATTGAGCGGTGTTTTGGCATTCGAGCGGATAACCAACACAAAGAATGATGAGTAGCCGATAACCAGCACCGCAAAAGCAAGAATGCCGGTGTTCCAGTGAATGAGTCCTCTTTTGCTTGTCAGCCGCAAACCAATGACAACAAGGGCAATCAATGTCAGAAAATAAATGATGGTGCCTGAGTTGAAAGGCAGGTGAGCCACATTCACAAAAAAGAGTTCGAATTTGGCGGCAAGCGAAACAATGCCCGGAATGATATAGCCCTGGATGGCACCCAGAATAATCACCGACACTACACCGGTAATGATAACGCCCAGGTTTGTGACTTTGAATTTTTTGAAATAGTAGACAAAAACCATGGCCGGAATGGCCAGCAGATTGAGCAGGTGAACCCCAATGGAGAGTCCTACGAGGTATGCGATGAGTACGAGCCAGCGGTTTGATTCTCTTTCATCCTCATTGGCATCCCATTTCAGAATACACCAGAAAACCACAGCGGTGAAAAAGGAAGACATGGCGTAGACTTCGCCTTCGACTGCCGAAAACCAGAACGAATCCGAGAAGGTGTAGGCCATGGCTCCGACAAAACCGCTGCCAAGAATAGCGTAGATCTGTCCTTTGGTCATTTCAGCATCTTTGGCGATAAATTTCTTGGCGATGTAGGTGATGGACCAGAACAGAAAAAGAATGGTGAAGGCCGAACACAGTGCCGACATGATATTGACCATCATGGCTACTTTGGTGACATCGCCCAGGGCGGCAAGCGAAAATACGCGACCGATCATTTGGAAAAGCGGTGCACCCGGCGGATGGCCGACTTCGAGCTTGTAAGCCGTGGAAATGTATTCGCCGCAGTCCCAGAAGCTGGCCGTAGGTTCGATGGTGGAGCAATAAACGATGGCAGCCAGCACAAAAACGATCCAACCGATGATGTTGTTTAATTTTTTGTAATTTGTCATATTAGTCTATGTGGTTCAATAGCTTGCGAATTTAGCAAACATATAGATTGAGGCCCGAAAAGGTCGCAAATAATTGATTAGAGGATGATTAGGATAGGCAATGCGCTTTTTCAATGCTGTTCAGGGCCTTCGGGTATTCAAAAATGTGTTCAAATGACGTATTTGGCAAATTTGGGCGTGCCCCTGAAGTACGCCCTTCGCTTAACTTCAGGGTCAGGCTTTCGGCACTCGCTTTTTCGCCCCAAAAGCGAAAAGAGCTCAGACAATGCCTCAATCCTTCACGCATCCGGGCAAAAGAATCGATTCCCATACCCCTTGCTGTTTGCGGTGAACTGCTTTCTGCAGGGATTTAGAAAAAAGAATTTTTGTGTGAAAAATTAAATGTTTACTTTTGCCATCCTAAAAAGGACGAATCTCGTTTTCATTGCCCGATCGTCTAATGGCAGGACAACTGATTTTGGTTCAGTTTGTGGAGGTTCGAATCCTTCTCGGGCAACATCTAAGAAAAACACCTCTGGCCAAAGGCACGGGGTGTTTTGTTTTTCGGCTGAGACCAAATGTTTATTTGGGTGAAGGCGAAAAACAAAACAACACACCGAGCGCAGCGAGGAGAAGTGTTTTTTGTGCTGTTTAGCCCCTCTTTCGGGATCAGCAGAGCTAATCCTTCTCGGGCAACCCCGTAAAGCAGAAAAAGCCGTGAGCCAGCGCTCGCGGCTTTTCGCTTTATCGCTCTGAAGCGATTCGGTTATTTCTTGATATTGACCGAAGATGCTTGCAACAAGGTGGCCCCGCCAATATAGCTGTACGTATTGTTGTGGGAAGCGATAGTCACCGAATTGGATGCACATCCATGCGGATTGGTAGTGATCAAAAGGGGCTGAGAGGGATTCACAAGAGTAACCAGTTGGGCAGGTCCCCCGCTTGCTGAGGAACAGTTGCAGGTATACAAAAGCGTGTCTGCCGAAGAAAAGGGAACCACCGCAGCGCCGGGCTGAAATGGCACCAGCCAGTATTGCTGACCAGCTACCAAAACGGCTTTTACCGAGGTGGTAGTAACCATTGTTTGAATTCCGGTTTCGATAAACTCATTGGCCGAGGATGCGTGAACCGCCCCTACCTCATTGCGCAGGATGTCGACAGATCCGTTTGTATTGTAAGTTAAATGAAGCTGGTACGATTTAAAGTCTGTCGTGTCTCTTGAATATAAAATCTCTTCTCGTCCGTTGTTTATAATCAGCGGAGGATTGCCGTTGCTCTTTTTGCAGGAACTGCCAAAAAAAGTTGCAAGAGAAATCAAAAAAAAGAAAGTCAGTTTATTGTTCATGTTTATTATTTTGGCTGTGTTGACCTGTTTGAGTAAATGTAAGTAAAATAATTCCATTTTGAAAAATGAAAATCCAGGTCCCGAATTGCTCGTAAAAAAGCCGGGGCTGAGCATCTCAGAGCCGGATTTGATCAAAATCCATATCTTTATCGCTTCAGCCAAGATGCACATTCTGAATCTTAAACGCACCCCTATCGATGGAACAAGTCTTAGACAACAATATCCGACTGAGTGAACAGGAGCCAATTGTTATTTATGGAGCCTTCTGGCCCAGACTGGCGGCCCTTATGCTCGATACGGTTATCTTGCTTCCCATCACGGCCCCACTGACGATTTACAATCTCCTGGAATGGAAAAGTATTCCACTTCAAATTGCCGCAACGCTGATAAGCCTTGCCTACAAACCTTTTTGCGAATATAAATTCGGAGCCACCCCTGGCAAGATGGCTTTGGGGCTTAAGGTTGTCAATCTCCGTTTTGAAAAAGCCAATCTTGCAGAAATCTTATTGAGAAACATTTTCAATCTCGGCATTGGACTCTTTTCACTCATCCTGACCATGGGGCTTTGGGATAAGGAAGGATTTCAGGAAGTGCACAAGTTTATGGAATACTCTGTCTGGGCTACGCAATCACAGGGAAAAGCCTGGCTGGACAGGCTTCTGTTTATTCCTTATCTGGCCGATCTGATCTTTCTTTTATCAGACGATAAAAAAAGAGCCCTTCACGACCGTATCGGCAAGACCTATGTAATCAAAAAAGGATGATGTTCGTCTTCTCTGTAATTCCGGGGAACCGAATGCGTGCTTGTCTTACAAGAAGTAAGTTCCCTCTTATTTTTTCGCTCGGGTATTTTTACCTATGATTGCAAGGTAAAGCCCAAACCTATGGAAAGCACCACTCCCGTTCCCAATGCAGAAGTCCAGCCGGATGCAGATATGGATCAGGCCATGGCCGATCTGCTGAAAGCATCCAGATGGATGAAGTTCCTGAGCATCATCGGATTTGTTTTTTTCGGCCTGGCAGCTATCGGCGCCGTGTTGCTGCTCTTTGCCCCTCAGGGTTCGCTGCCGGCAGCCATATTGACATTCTTTATCATCGTTTTCATTTCACCAGTGCTGTACCTTTTTAATTACGCAAACGGAATTCAAAAACACCAGCGGACAGCAACACCGGAAACCCTTGAAGCCGCTTTCGAAAACCAAAGAAAGTTATGGATGTATTATGGCATAGTCATGCTGGTCATCTTTATCGCCATGCTGGGCCTGGTAGCCTTTTTAGGAGTGAATTACACCGAAGCTTTAAAACACCTCAGATGAATGACCAGGTAATTGACGACCTTTCGGGAAGAACGGACAACTCCCGACAATTGAGCGAGAAAGCAATAACCTCGCTCTCGAAAACAGTTGGCTGGATAAAATTTGCAGCCATCCTGGGCTTTATTTCTGTTGCTTTTTCAGTCATTTTACTGATTGTCCGCCTGGGAATTACATCCCAAACAGCCTATACGCTTGGCTCTTCCATTGGCGGCAGTTTCATTTCAATTATCAGCAACCTGATCGGTGTTTTCACCTCGTACTACCTGCTGATGTATGCCGGCAAACTGAAACAGTATACCCTGGCCGGCCATTCATCGGATCTGCGCATGGCCTTTTACAATCAGAAAATCTATTACACCATTATGGGCATCTTGTGTATTGTTTACATCGGAATTATGCTCCTTGGCCTGATCGCCGCATTGCTGTTCCTACCAACCCTGCACCGCTAGCCTGAAATCGTCATGACATGGACCGAATTGCAGGTATTTCTGAAAGGCAAAGTTTTTTTAATCGGTTTTACTTTTGTGGATAAAAACGGGAAGACCATCGAAAAATTCCAGACTTCGGGAACCGTCACCGAGCTGCTGGACGATGCTGTAATTGTGTTTCTCCGTTCTGACAAATCCGTTTTTCAGGTTCCTTTCGAAAGCGAAACCATTGTCAAGGCTTCGGCCGGAGACTATGAGGAATCGGAAACAGGAAGAAAAATCGTCAACCCCGACTTTAGGGTAAACTGGAAAATAACCATAGAGGACCCCGCACAAATGGAAAAAATCAAGAAAAATGGCTATTTCATCTAAATCCATTTCGGGCAATTGCTCTTGATAACCTTGTTCATTAATTTCTTCCCCCTGCCCGAATAATACCCACGATCCTTCGTTTATTTGTAAAATGAGAACATTCCTGCTATATGGTTTCCTGATTTTCACTTCCCTTCATGCCCTGGCCCAGAACAAGATCGAATACTTCGACGAGGACCAGAAACAGAAAAAAAGCGAAGAGAATTACAAAAACGGACTGCTGGACGGTAAAGCCATTTACTATTACCAGAACGGGAAAGTAGCCCGCCAGGGAACTTTCAGAGATGGAAAGGAAGACGGGAAATGGATTTTCAATTACGACGACGGGAAACTCAAATCGGAAGAAAATTACATCTACGGCAACAAGCGGGGAGCTGCGGTCTATTATTACAACAATGGACAAAAGGCGACAGAGGCCTGGTACAAACAGAATATGCCCGACAGTGCCTGGACTACCTTTCACAAAAACGGACAGAAGCGCAGCGAGGAACATTACAAATCCATCTTTGCCGACTACAAATGGATAGCCGTGAAAAACGGCATATGGAACTACTGGTATGAAGACGGCAAACCCGAAAGTTCTGGCAATTTCCGCAACGATACACTCAATGGCCCTTATACCGGTTGGTTTAAAAACGGAAAGAAAGACAAAGAAGGCACCTACACCCGCGGAAAAGAAACGGGACGCTGGACAAAATGGTACGAGAACGGCATCGTCAAAGAAGAGCTGGAGTACCGCGACAGCCTGGTGTATATCTGGACCATGAATGGTTTTAAAGGAGAAAAAATCATCAAAGAAGGAAACGGCAAACTGATCACCACGCACGACAACGGGAACAAAGAAAGCGAAGGGAATTACAGGGGCGGATTGCAGGACAGCGTCTGGAAATTTTACACGTCAAGCGGTCAGAAAGAATACGAATTGAATTACGCCAAAGGAAAAAAAGAAGGCAAAACCACTTACTGGCACGACAACGGCGACATGAGCCTGACGGGGTTTTATCAGAACGACCGCAAATCGGGTCTCTGGACCTGGTATAACAAAGGCGGCAAAAAGAAAATTGAAGGCAGCTATCAGGACAATGTGCGTGAAGGGAAATGGTCCTACTGGTTCGATGACGGCAATAAGGAATCAGAAGGTTTTTATCACAAAGAAAAACAAGACAGCCTCTGGACCTATTGGTATGCCAATCAGCAGAAATGGAAAGAAGGCAAATACAAGGATGACCAGAAAACCGGACATTGGACCATCTGGTTCGAAAACGGGCAAAAACTTCAGGAAGGAAATTATCTGAAAAACCGGGAAGAAGACTTATGGACATCCTGGTTCCCGAACGGAAGTAAAAAAGATGAAGGTAATTTCAAATCCGGTTTCATGGACGGCGTCTGGAACGGGTGGTACGACAATGGGAAACCCAATTACTCCGGCTTTTACAAAAACAGCGTGAGAACCGGGAAGTGGAATTTCTGGTTCAACACCGGTTTGCCCATGCAGTCGGGCTCCTATGACAATGGAAGAAAAACAGCACATTGGGTGTTCTGGACAGAAAACGGAATGAAAGACAGAGAAGGCAATTACAAATTCGACAAGCCCGATGGGAAATGGATTTATTATTATCCGGAAGGTATGCTTTCCCGCACCGAACAATACAAACTCGGAAAATTATGCGGCAAAAGCCTGACCTATTACAAAGAAGGAATGAAGATGAGTGAGTCGAATTACAAGATCATTATTGAAAAAGAAAAGATTGCCACCAAAGCAAACGGCAAGCCCGTTTATAAAAAACGCCGCGTGAGTGTTCCCGATGGGGCCTGGAGATATTATGCACCCAATGGCGATCTGATGTCTGAAATCATTTACAGCAAGGGACAAAAGGTTTCCAAACGCTGATTGATTTTAAAAACGATAAGCTCCCTGATTCCGGAGAAGCCGGGGGGCGCCTGCTGGATACACGAGGCTGGATTTGCCGAAGAAAGAAAAATTCCATTTAAACATTCAGGAACAAGGCTACAGGGGGATTTCATGGATCACTGCCGAAATCCTGTTGCCGTGCTGGGTTATTTGGCAGAAGACCTAGCTCCGCCGTTTTTTGCTTCTTCCCCTTTTTTTACGGGCGAACCTTTGCGTGGACCCGAGAACATCCAGGTCAGCACGCAGATGACAACAATGACCGCAACACTGACTCCCACCTCAAGGAAAACATTTTCTCCTTCCGGTTTCACATCTCTGGCTGCCGAATTGGCCATGGCTGTGGAATCATGGGCAAGCGAATCGGCTACCCTGCCCGATCCCGCAACGGCCTTTGCCGAAGAGGCGGCCGAACTGCCCTGAGTTGAGACCGAATTGCTGCCCGAAACTGTGTTTTGCGTTCCGGCTGACTTCATTTCAGCAAACACAAAGAGCTGGCAAAGCAAAAAGAACGAAATCAAAGCCGCCTTCCTTGCCGCAGAACCTGAGAATACGCTTTTTGCGTTTTTTTGAGATGCATTCATTTTGTTTGGTTTTAAGTATGAACCGCTTTGAAAGCGTTTGTGATAAACGAACCGGATACATGGAATTCTCAGGGGACAGATATCAAAATTTGAATTATACAAATCAATATCAGCTATTTAGCCTGGGGATTGCGTGTTTCAAAAAAATCGCTCGATCGGCCTACACCGCAACAGAATATAATTTTACTTTTTCTTTAGGGCTTCATCGAAGGTGCCAGGTGGCTCCTGTTAAATCCCGATGAACTTTCAATCCTTTCAGAACAAATTCCGGAAGAGGATTATATAGCTTGGTTCCCTAATAATGCCTCTTCATCACAAATTTAATGAATTTTGTCGTACAATACATGGCTTTAGCCATATTATTCATGCCGCTGATTATTTGGATATGAATTAATTTCATCCTATATTTGCACTGAAATAAGGAAACAGAGAATACGAGGGGACGGGGTCCCCTCTTTTATTTCCCGGATTCAAGACAGAGAAAGAATGATCAGTGAAGAATTAATTGCACAACACGTTCAGGAAAAACTAAACGGTTCAGGTATGTTTCTTGTTGAAGTGAAAGTAAAAGCTTCAAACAAGATTCACATTTTTATGGACAATGAAACCGAAGGGCTGGCAATCAGCGAATGTGTTGCCATGAGCCGGTATATAGAAAGCAAACTGGATCGCGAAACAGAGGATTTTGAACTGGAAGTTTCTTCACCCGGGCTAGATCAGCCCTTCCGGGTTTTCAAGCAATACATCAAAGGCATCGGACGGCAGGTGAGCATTGTTCTGAAAGACAACACAAAACATGTGGGCAAGCTGATCGCCGCGGACGAATCGGGGGTGACCCTTGAAAAAACAAAAACAGAATGCACGGAAACATCTAAAAAGAAAAAGGAATTGATTACCGAACATTTCATATTCCGTTTTCCTGAAATCAAAGAAACCAGGAAAATGGTATCGTTTAATTAATAACCAAAAACAAGTCGTCTAAAATGGAAAAGATCAATCTCGTTGAATCCTTTTCGGAATTCAAAGAAGTAAAGAACATCGACAGGGCAACCCTGATGAGTATCATTGAAGATGTGTTCCGAAGCCTCATCAAGAAGAAGTTCATCAGCGATGAGAACTTCGATATCATCGTCAACCCTGACCGTGGTGACCTGGAAATATGGCGCAACCGCATTATCGTGGACGATGAATTTGCCGAAGACAGTTTCGATTACAATGAAAATATCCACATCAGCCTTTCTGATGCCCGTAAAATTGAGCCCGATTTCGAAATCGGCGAGGAAGTCACCGACCAGCTCAGCCTGGAAGATTTCGGAAGAAGATCGGTTTTGGCCATCCGCCAGAATCTGGTTTCGAGAATTCTGGATCTGGAGAAAGACAGCCTGTACAAGAAATACAAAGACCGTGTGGGCGATATCATCACCGGCGAAGTCTACCAGACCTGGAAGAAGGAAACACTTATCCTCGATGACGAAGGGAACGAACTTATCCTTCCGAAATCCGAACAGATCCCTTCCGATTTTTTCAAAAAAGGAGATTCTGTACGTGCCGTTGTTGCCCGTGTGGAGATGAAAAACAATTCACCCGTCATTATCCTTTCCCGTACATCGCCTGTGTTCCTCGAAAAATTATTCGAGCAGGAGGTGCCGGAAGTATTCGATGGCCTGATCACTATCAAAAAGATTGTGCGTGAACCCGGCGAACGCGCCAAGGTGGCTGTTGAATCTTATGACGACCGCATCGACCCTGTCGGGGCTTGTGTAGGTATGAAAGGATCACGGATTCACGGTATCGTTCGCGAACTGCGCAACGAAAACATTGACGTTATCAATTTCACCAACAATTCCCAGTTGTTCATTTCACGCGCACTGAGCCCGGCAAAAATCACATCCATCAAAATTGATGATGAGACCAAACGTGCCGATGTGTACCTCAAACCCGACCAGGTTTCTCTGGCCATCGGCAAAGGCGGACACAACATCAAACTCGCCGGCAAACTGACCGGTTACGAAATCGATGTTTACCGCGACACTCAGGAAGACAACGAAGATGTGGATCTGGAAGAATTTGCAGATGAAATCGAAAGCTGGATCATTGATGCGTTGAAAAACATCGGTTGCGATACAGCCAAGAGCGTGCTTGAACTCACCAATACCGAACTGGTCAAACGGACGGATCTGGAAGTTGAAACCGTGGATGAAGTACGAAAGATTTTACGCTCTGAATTTGAATAAGAATATTCCCTTCATTGCGCGGATTCCCTTGAATCCATGCAATGAAAGGCCATACCGGAATCTCAATCAGATTTTCCGCAGTAGCAAAACACGAACAACACAATATGTCAGAAACTGAAAAAACAATCCGCTTAAGTAAAGTAAAAGCTGATTTGGGTGTTCCTCCCGACAGGATGATCTCTTTTCTCCAGGCCAAGGGCTTCCAGATGGACAGCAACCCGAACCAGAAGATTTCGGAGGATATGCTTTCGCTCCTGCAAAGGGAATTTGCACCCGAAAAGGAGATGAAGGATGAAGCCAAGACGCGGAACCTGGATTCCAAAACCAAGAAGGAAACCATCACCATTGAAGATGATTACAGAGGAAACGACGCCCGCAAAGAACGGGAAGAGGAAGAAGTTGTAATCAAAGACATGAATAAGGGCACTTCTATTGGACACGCCCGTGAAGCCAAACCCGAAGAGAAAGAAATTGTTCCCGAAAAAGAAGTTGTCAAAGAAACTCCGCCTGAACCGGAACCCGTCAAAGCCAAGGCCGAAGGTCTTTCTTTGAAAGTTCTAGGAAACGTGGATCTGGATGCCATCAACGGAAAAACCAAGCCGGACAAGAAATCGAAAGCTAAGAAGGAAGACAAAAAGAAGGAAGAGGAAGTAAAAGAGAAAGAAGAAGAGAAGGGAAAAGAAGAGAAAACGAAAAAAGCCGCTTCCAAAAAAACAGAAACTCCGGTTGAAGAAGTTGTGGTTCCCCCTGCAGCCGAAACAACTCCGGTGGTTGAACCTCCCGCTGAAATAGCTCCTGAAAACAAAGCGCCGAAAGAGGAAGAACTTTACCGCCGTCCGGTTGACAAACCGGTAGGTCCTAAAATCATGGGCAAAATCGAACTGCCTGTGGAGCCGGACAAGAAAAAACCAATTGCTTCTTCTTCTTCCGGATTCGAAGGCGGAAAAGGAAAAAAGAAACGCAAGCGGATCAACAAAGGCAATGAAGGTACGGCTCCGGCCACTGATTTCAGAAAACCAGGAACTCCCGGAACAAGCCCCGGTTTTGGCAGCGGACCCAGGAAGGCTCCGGCCAGAAGCACTCCAAGACACGAACTCACTGAAGTTGAAATTCAGGCGCAGATCAAGGAAACCCTTGCCCGTTTGAGTGGAAACACCGGCAAATCAAAGGCCGCCAAATACAGAAAAGAAAAAAGATCCATGGTCAGCCAGCGTATGGCTGAAGAGGTGGAAAGAGCAGAAGCCGAAAAAGGTGTCCTGAAAGTAACCGAGTTCGTATCTGCCAGTCAGCTGGCCAGCATGATGAACCTCCCCGTCACGCAGATTATTTCAACCTGCATGAGCCTGGGCATGTTTGTTTCCATCAACCAGCGTCTGGATGCGGAAACCATCAGCATTGTGGCCGAAGAGTTTGGCTTTAAAGTTGAATTCGTCAGCGTCGAAGTGCAGGAAGCAATCAGCGACAAGGAAGATACTCCGGAAGAACTGTTGACCCGTCCTCCGATTGTCACCGTAATGGGACACGTCGACCACGGTAAAACATCCCTGCTGGATTATATCCGAAAAGCCAATGTCATAGCCGGTGAAGCCGGTGGCATCACCCAGCACATCGGGGCCTACCGCGTTACTCTTGAAAACGGAAAAGACATCACCTTCCTGGATACTCCCGGTCACGAAGCCTTTACCGCTATGCGTGCACGCGGAGCCAAAGTAACGGATGTGGCCATTATTGTGATTGCTGCCGATGACAGCGTGATGCCTCAGACAAAGGAGGCCATCAACCATGCTCAGGCTGCCAATGTACCGATGGTTTTTGCCATCAATAAAATTGATAAACCAGGTGCCAATCCTGACAATATCCGCCAGGCACTTGCCCAGATGAATATTCTTGTTGAAGAATGGGGCGGTAAATTCCAGTGCCAGGAAATTTCTGCCAAAAAAGGAACAGGCATCAAGGAATTGCTGGACAAGGTCTTGCTCGAAGCTGAAATTCTAGACCTCAAAGCAAACCCTGAACGCAATGCCGCAGGAACCATTATTGAATCTACTCTTGACAAAGGCCGTGGATACACCTCCACCATCCTCGTTGAAAAAGGAACCCTGCATGTAGGCGATGTGCTGCTTGCCGGTTGTTACAGCGGAAGGGTAAAAGCCATGCAAAACGAACGCGGAATCCCGGTGAAGGAAGCCGGCCCTGCCATGCCTGTTCAAATCCTCGGATTAAACGGCGCTCCCCAGGCGGGTGACAAGTTTCACGCCATGGATGATGAACGCGAAGCCAGAGAAATTGCGACCAAGCGTCTACAGCTTCAGCGCGAACAGGGTATCCGTACACAAAAACACATTACACTCGATGAAATCGGACGCAGACTTGCCATTGGCGACTTCAAAGAACTGAACATCATCGTGAAAGGTGACGTGGATGGTTCTATCGAAGCATTGACAGATTCCCTGCAGAAACTTTCCAGCGAAAAAATCGTTGTCAATATTATCCACAAATCTGTGGGTGCCATCACCGAATCGGATGTATTGCTCGCCTCGGCTTCCAATGCCATTATCATCGGATTCCAGGTCAGACCTTCGACTGCAGCCCGTAAACTTGCAGAAACAGAACAGATCGACATCCGCCTCTACTCCATCATTTACGATGCCATCAATGAAGTCAAGGCAGCGATGGAAGGTATGCTTGCTCCTGAATTCGAAGAGAAGATCGTTTGCAACATCGAGATCCGCGAAGTGTTCAACATCACCAAGGTGGGTACAATCGCCGGCTGTATGGTGCTTGACGGAAAAGTCACACGAAACACCAAAGTGCGCGTGATCCGCGACGGAATTGTGATCCACACCGGTTCGCTGGGTTCTTTGAAACGTTTCAAAGACGATGTGAAAGAAGTGGCCACCGGTTTCGAATGCGGACTGAATATCCAGGGCTTCAACAACATCGCCGTCGGTGATATCATCGAAGGATATGACATGGTTGAAATCAAGGCGAAACTTTAAGTTTTTATACATTTAAAAAGCCCGTCCCGAAAATCCGGAACGGGCTTTTTTGTTTTATCGAATCATTGGATTTACAACCCCTAAAAGGGCCAAAGCCCTGCCCGAAATAAGGATTTTTAGATCTTCATCCCCGGCCTGAAGGCCAGGGCAAATCATTTTCTAATCCTTGGGAAAAAATTGTTTCAACTATCCAGCGTGTTTATACGACCATTTGAAACAATCCCAGTCAATCCGCCACTTCAGCTGCCCTGGTCTTCAGGCCGGGGGATAAAATGCACAAAGACATTTCAGGGCTTTAGCCCTTTATAATTAACGGATCTACTAACAGGTAGGGGGGATGAGGTTGAATTGAGTTCAGAACAAGGAAAAAAATTATTTATTTTCCTTCTTCTCCTCTTTAGGATCTTGCGGAGCCGTATCTTCTTTCGTTACGGTAAGATCGGGAAAATCAATTTTCATCTCCACAATGAAGGCATTGGGGAAATCGGTCTGGACTTCTTTATAGAATTTATAAGCCTCAAGCCGGCTGCGGTAATTGCCTACTGTAATCGAAAAGTTGGGGATTTCATAATCCATTGAAGCAGGCACATCCGGGTATTTCTGGCTGAATTTGGTCTTGGCTTCGTTTGCTTTTGCTTTTTCAGCTCCAAAATGAATCTTTACCCGATACCCCTTCAGATTCCGGGTACCGATGGCCTTGCGTTTTTCAAGAAGTGCAAACAAGGCCGGATCGGCATGAATGTCTGTCCTGCTGGAATCCCCGGCCATTTGAGAAAAGCCCCAAACGGGAAATAATATCCCTGCAAGAACAAAAACGATCCACACTTTATTTCGCATTTTACAAAGGTAAACATTAATTCTTCCTTTAGATGATTGCCCGATTTTTAAAGACAAAGCCCGCTTCGGCTATGCTAAATGAAAAGCACCGGCCGCGATCTTATTTAGAATCAATATAAATTGATTTCGGTGCATATTTTAATACCCTTTTTTGGATCAGGTTGTCTTGATTCTCATAAATTTGTCGCGCATTAAAAGAAAGAATAGCACCAAGATTCGACTTCTTTAATATCCATTATATGCGCAAATCGTACCTCAATCCGCAAAGGAAAGCCTTTGTGATTCTGCATTTTCTGATCTTTTCCCTCTTATTCCTGAGTTTTCAGAATGCCAGCGCCGCTGACGGCAAGTCCCTGTTTAAACAGAACTGTGCCTCCTGTCACAAACCCTGCGATGACAAGCTGATCGGACCTGGTCTGAAAGGCGTGATGTCACGCATTCCGAGCTTGGACTGGGCTCACAATTGGGTCAAGAACTCCACGAAGATGGTCAACTCGGGAGATGCGTATGCAAAGAAAGTATTTGGAGAAAACGGAGGCAGCGTCATGACGGCCCAGCCTCAGCTTTCAAACGAAGATATCGATGCGATCCTGAAATATGCCGACGCCGGCGATTGCGCCACGAAGCCTGTGCCTACTGCAGGTGGTGGCAATCCAAGCGAACCCAATGGCGACAACACGACTTCCGGCGGCCTCGATCCTTTCTGGGTATTGCTGGCCGTTGTCGGTGTTCTCATCATTCTGACCATGGTGCTTCGTTCAACGAAACGCAGCCTGAAAAATGTCCTCAACGAAAAACAAGGTCTTGCCCCTGAACCCGACCGCACAATCTGGGAATCATTCAAATACTGGTGCGAAAACAACAAACGCATGGTGGCTGTGATCATCCTGTTTTTTGTTTGTGTGGGAGTTAAAACCTGCTGGTACACGGTAAAAGACATCGGTGTTTACCAGGGTTACCACCCTGAACAGCCCATTAAATTCTCTCACAAAATTCACGCAGGCGACAATGGCATTCAGTGTGTATACTGCCACAGCGGCGCCGAAAAATCGAAAACTGCCGGTGTACCTTCTGTAAACGTGTGCATGAACTGCCACAAGGGAATTCAGGAAACGGCCAATCCCGGAAGCAAGGAAGAAATTGCCAAGATTTATGCAGCTGCGGGTTATGACCCCAAAACAGGAACCTACTCAGGTATTGAAAAACCGATTCTCTGGAACAAGGTGCATGTCCTGCCCGACTTCGTTTACTTCCCGCACAGCCAGCACGTGATGGTGGGTAAAGTGGAATGCGAAACCTGTCACGGCGATGTGAAGAAAATGACCACTGTCGAGCAGTTCTCTCCGCTGACAATGGGATGGTGTATCAATTGCCACCGCACCACCGAAGTGAAAATGGAAGGCAACAAATACTACGACGACCTTCATGCAAAATTAAAAGCCAAATACAAAGGACAACCCATCACCGTTGCCAACATGGGCGGTCTGGATTGTGCAAAATGCCATTATTAATCAGCAAGTATATCGTTCCCGGTTTTCCGGAATCAACATATAAATAAGCAATAACCGATATGGGTAACTCTAAAAAATACTGGAAAGGTTTAGACGAATTGAACGACAATCCCGCATTTCTGAAACAGCGTGATAATGAATTCAACGAGTATGTACCTGTAGACCAATTCCTGGCCAATACCACGGCTATGGAAGAGTCATCAACCAGCCGCCGCGACTTTTTGAAATTCCTCGGATTTAGTGTCACAGCTGCCACACTGGCTGCCTGCGAAACTCCGGTGATGAAGGTGGTTCCATACGTAACAAAGCCAGCCGAGGTCACTCCCGGTATGCCGAACTGGTACGCGTCTTCTTACTTCGACGGACACGATTATTGCAGCATCATTGTTAAAACGCGTGAAGGCCGCCCTATTAAGATCGAAGGCAATGCCTTATCCAAAGTTTCCAATGGCGGAGTCAGTGCACGCGTGCAGGCTTCTGTTCTTTCTTTGTATGATGCCGACAGATTCCACGGCCCGCAAACAGGAAAAGGCGTTGAGATGGATTGGGCCAAAGCAGACGGTCTGGTGAAAGCCGGACTTGAAAAAGCGGCTTCCGACAGAAAAGAAGTTGTTATCCTCTCCTCCACCATCATCAGCCCTTCGACAAAGGCTGCAATTGCTGAATTTGCCGGAAAACACGGAGCAAAACATGTGACTTTCGATGCTATCTCCTATTCCGGAATGCTCGAGGCTAATAAAAATTCATTCGGACAGGCAGTGATTCCATCTTATCATTTTGATAAGGCCAGAGTCATTGTGAGTTTTGGCGCAGATTTCCTGACCAACTGGCTCAATCCGATTCAGTTCTCCAAACAATACGGAAAAACAAGAAAGATTGGAAAAGAAAAGAAAGAGATGTCGAAACACATCCAGTTCGAATCCATTCTCTCTCTCACGGGTTCCAATGCAGATGAACGTCATCCGATAAAACCATCTCAAACCGGTGCTTATGTCGTTGCCCTGTATAATAAAGTAAGCGGATCTTCTTTACCCGTTTCCGGAGGTGTGGATGAACACGCCATTGCCGATACGGCCAAATGGCTGATGGATCACAAAGGCAAGTCTCTTGTTGTTTGCGGATCGAACGATGTGAATATCCAGCTGGTAGTCAATGCCATCAACCAGGCTCTTGGAAATTACGAAAGCACAATCGATATCAATACCCCGAATTATACCAAACAAGGCAATGACCAGGATTTCGTGAATCTGATTGAAAGCATGAACGCCGGCAAGGTCGGAGCTGTGCTTGTTTACAATTGCAATCCTGCTTATACGGCTCCTGCCAAATTGAAATTTGCTGAAGCTTTCGCAAAGGTTGGAACCAAAATTTCCCTGGCTTCTCGTTCGGATGAAACTTCTTTGCTTTGCGATGTGGTTTGCCCCGATCACAACTATCTCGAATCCTGGAACGATTACAACCCAAGCAAAGGACATTACAGTCTTCAGCAGCCAACGATCAGCCCGCTTTATGCTGCACCCCGTTTCCACGGTTCACGTCAGGCACAGGAAAGCCTTTTGTCCTGGAGCGGCAACAAATCCGATTACCACACGTTCATGACCGGCAATTGGAAAACAATGTTCAACAACACCTCCGATTCTGCTACGTTCTGGAACCAGAGCCTGCATGACGGAGCCATTTACATTGAGTCTGTATCGGAAGCGAAAGAAGATAAAAAAGACAGCAAACACGATTCGAAGAAAGACAAAGCCATTGAAACTGAAGCTCCGAAAACGGATCTGCGTTCTGCAGCAGCGAAAATAGCCGAAATGAAAGGCAAAGACACCGAAGTGGTGTTTTATGAATCTACGGCCATGGGAAGCGGCGTTCTTGCCAACAACCCCTGGTTGCAGGAGTTGCCTGATCCGATCACAAAAATTACCTGGGACAATTACATTACAATGAATCCGGCCGACATGGCTGGTAAATACAATATCCTCGAACGCTTCGACCAATTGGAAGACGCCCCGGATACAGCCATCGTCACGATCGAAGGTCTTGCCCTTGCCGCTCTTCCTGTTTTCCCGCAGCCGGGTCAGGCATTGGGCACAATCGGAATTGCACTCGGTTACGGACGGACAAATTCAGGAAAGGCAGCCAACGAAATTGGTGTCAACGTATACAAAACCGTTCAATGGGCCAATGGCACCATGCAATATCATGCGGATGCAAGCCTTGTAAAAGGAACAGAAACATATCCGATTGCCTGCACACAAACACATCACACCATGATGGGCCGCGATGTGGTGAAGGAAACTTCGCTCATGGCCTGGATGGATGATGCCGCCGCAGGAAATGAAAAAGAAACCATCAATCACAAAGGACAAAACGTTGTTGCCACCGAAGTGAATCTCTGGAACGATTTCGATCGTCTGGGTCACAAATGGGGCCTGGCCATCGATTTGAATTCCTGCATCGGATGTGCCGCCTGTGTGGTTGCCTGCAATGTAGAGAACAACGTACCTGTTGTTGGAAAACTGGAAGTGCGCCGCAGCCGCGAAATGCACTGGATCCGTATCGACAGATATTATTCCAGCGACATGAGCAAGGCCAAAGGAAAAGAAAAAGGCATTGGTAAAATTGAAACCTACCGCGAAATGGAACATGCTGCATCGGCAAATCCGCGCGTGGTGTTCCAGCCGCTCATGTGTCAGCATTGCAATCACGCTCCATGCGAAACAGTTTGTCCGGTACTGGCCACCAGCCACAGCGGAGAAGGTCTGAACATGATGACCTATAACCGTTGCGTGGGAACACGTTACTGCGCAAACAACTGTCCCTTTAAAGTACGTCGTTTCAACTGGTTCAATTATACAGGAAACAAAAATTTCGCCGGTGTGAATCCCGGAATGGATGATATCGGACGCATGGTGCTGAACCCGGATGTCGTGGTTCGTTCCAGAGGTGTGATGGAAAAATGCTCGATGTGCGTGCAGCGCATCCAGGCTGGCAAACTGGTTGCCAAGAAAGAAGGCCGTAAACTCGTTGACGGAGAAATCCAGACAGCCTGTTCACAGTCCTGCCCTACAAACGCAATCATCTTCGGAGATTTGAACGATGCCGAAAGCGAAGTATCCAAATGGCATGCAGATGCGCGCAATTACAAGATGCTTGAAGAAACCGGCATCAAGCCTTCTGTAGCTTATCTGACCAAAGTGCGCAATGCGGAAATGGAAGAAGAAGGAAAAGAAGAAAAGCACAAAGAAGGAGAGAAACACGAAGGTGCGGAGAAGAAAGAAGAAAAATCGCATTCCTGATTAATTACGGAGAAACAGAAATTTCAAGAGCCTAAAATTTAAATAAAGCATATGCAACACGAAAGTGCCATCAGAGAGCCGCTCATCTTAGGACACAGAACCTATCATGACATCACAGAGGACATTGCAAGACCCATCGAAGGCAAAGCCAATAAATACTGGTACCTTGTTTTCACAATCGCAGTCGCCGCCTTTACCTGGGGAATGGGATGTTTGTGTTACACCGTTGGAACCGGTATCGGAGCCTGGGGTGCAAACAAAACAGTGGGCTGGGCCTGGGACATCACCAACTTCGTTTGGTGGATCGGTATCGGTCACGCCGGAACTTTGATCTCTGCCGTACTTCTGCTTTTCCGTCAGAAATGGCGCATGGCCATCAACC
>PLXK01000036.1 GCA_003151415.1 Bacteroidota bacterium | reverse complement strand
CATGGATATTACCCACTGCCTCCACAGAGGGCCGGAGCGCAACCCCCGACGCCCGACCAGCCTCCGCCGGGCGGCGAAACCGGAACGACGGCCCCGCCACCGCCAACGCCACCGAAGTAGAAGCAGTTGGCAGTTGGCAGTTGGCAGTTGGCAGTTGGCAGTTGGCAGTTGGCAGTTGGCAGTTGGCAAAAGAGGAAGGAAAACACAGAAGAAAGTGAAAAAGAAGAAAGAAGGAACAAGGTAAAAGACTTTGAATATTTTATTTATTTGCCCATTGTAAAAGGGCGACTGCCCACTTTTTCTCAGAGTTCCCAGATACTTCTTCTGCGGGAGCGGCTTGGTCTGAAATATTCCTTGTGTTCAAGGATAAAAGCCATGATAAAGTAAACGATGATGGGAGAGCCGAAAGTAAAAAAGGAAAGGTAAACGAAATACATCCGGATATGCGTAGCACTTATGCCCAGCTTTTCTCCCCACCAGGAACAAACACCATAAGCCTGACGCTCAAACCAAAGACGGATACGATTGATCATGGATCTGTTGTTTGAAGTAAAATTACAAATTTTTCAACAAATCCCTTCCTATTCCGCAATCCAGACATTTTCTTTGTGAACAATATTCCGTCTTGAGTTCGATAAGGGCCTGCGACCGCCCTCCGTTGTCTGCCCTAAGCCCTATTCTTCTCCATTTGCTGACAACCGAATTGTTTTCGGCCCCCAATTCTTCCAAAAGGTTAAACGCCCGTTCCTTGGTTTCTTCCTCACCCTTTTGCTGCCCGTAAACAAACAGGAAGGGCACAACCGTGTTGATGATAATGTTTTCGATAGTTTCGTTTCCTTTCATTTTACGGCTCGGTGCGGAGAAACTTCCAAAACGATAATGGGTATGCCAATAATCCGATACGCCCGAAGAAAAAAGCAATTTCAGTTCAGCCAGCTCTTTGGCTTCCATCACACCCGAAAACAAAGGACCGCAGTGATGAATCAGATTGACAAACTGGGCAATACGGATGGTAGGAAAATTCAGTGGCCGCATGCGGAGAAACTTCCAGAGATGTCCATCCAGGCTGTTCAGGGAATGTTTGCGAGCCAGAAACTGGTATTCAGACTGAAGTCTTTGCGGGTACGATTCAAAAAAATAATCTTCCAGAAGCCCGGCCTGTCCAAAATACAATGCCTCCAGAAGCATCAGGTTGTCTTTGTAATGGGCAATCAATTTAAGAGGCAGCGATTGGGCCAGCAAACCAAAAGGCATTTTGTTGACCCTGAACCCGAAATTCCGGGCCAGGTGGATGTAAAAGGTTTCTTCCCAGTTATTCTGATTGAGCTTGAGTGTATCCAGAATAGCCCCTGTTTTCCGTTCCAGGCGTTCAACACAAAGACGTTCCATCCAGGCTTCTACCACTACACGGCTTGCCTTTCCGGCCTGATTGCCGCAAGGCACCCAGGTGGTACTGTTTCCGAATTCCAGGTATTTCTTATAGACTTCGGGAGCCACCCGGCCATTGAGCTCAAGGGTAGGAAATGCGTTTCCGGATTTATCGCGGATCCATTCATCGGCTTCGTGCACCACATGCAGGATGATGTTGTCATACGCTTCGTTTCCCTCATGGGCATGACGCGTCCAATCGGATGCCTGCACATGGATTTCGATATTGCCTGCCCATACGGTATTCCCTATTTTGACCCGGGCATTGAAAAAGTCGGGACCCGAATCGGTATTGTGTTCGCCGGTCCTCAGAATTTCAAGGGGCTCTCCTTCAATGGTCGTAAGATCACAATGATTGAAATTTTTATACTTCCAGATGTAATGCAGAAACGCCTCAGTCATCTTCAAACAGATTTTGAATCATCTGTTTTAAAATTACTTCGTTTTGCAACCGGAGATTTTTTTCAAGCCTTTAATTTCATTACAACTTCAGAGCCATTCTTTTGTTTCGCTCGCGGGAAAAAGTGTTGAGGTTGAAATGAGAAACGGGCAGTTCAGACAAATAAAAAGGGCTCAATGGAAGCGGGAAACCTCACTAGATGAAAATGTAAACACAACAAGACCTTTAAAGGTATTCTGCGAGCAGGTTGTTCATCTCCTGCTGCATTTTCATGGCTTCTTCTTTTGCCTTGAGTGCAAAATCAGTACCGGAGCCGGCATAGATGATGCTTCTGGAGGCATTCACGAGCAGACCGCAGCATTTGTTCATTCCGTGTTTGGCCACTTCTTCCAGACTTCCTCCTTGCGCGCCCACGCCGGGAACAAGCAGAAAATGGCCGGGAACACTTTTTCTGATTTGTCCAAGCATATCGGCCTGGGTTGCCCCCACCACATACATCATCGAATCGGGGCTGCCCCATTTTGAAGAAGTTTGCAATACCTTTTCAAAAAGCTGTGCATTTCCGGTTTGCAGGGTTTGAAAATCCGAGGCTCCTTTGTTTGAAGTCAGGGCCAGCAGAATCACCCATTTCCCGGGATGCGTCAGGAAGGGCCGGACGCTGTCTTCGCCCATGTAAGGCGCCACGGTAACCGAATCAAAATCCATGTTTACGAAAAAGGCTTTGGCGTACATGGCCGACGTGTTACCGATATCCCCGCGCTTGGCATCGGCGATGCTGAAATGAGAAGGGTAATTTTCGCGCAGGTAATACGATATTTTTTCCAGGCTCATCCAGCCTTTTACCCCTTCGGCTTCATAAAAAGCGGTATTCATTTTATACCCCACACACTGTTCATGCGTGGCATCGATAATCTGTTTGTTGAATTCGAATACAGGATCTTCGTTGTCCAGCAAATGCGCCGGAATTTTCTCCATATCGGTATCCAGTCCGATGCAAAGAAAAGACCCTTTCTTTTTGATTTGTTCAAACAATTCGAGTCTGGTCATCGCTTATCATTTAACGTCACTATGTCTTTTAAGTCGATCGCTTCAGGGAAAAACCTCCACACTTCACTGACCAACCCCGCCCTCCTGCAGCCTTTCTGCATTTTCGGCAAGTTGAAGGGCATCGATCATTTCCTGGATATCACCGTTCATGAAATTCGGCAAATTGTGCGTGGAAAAATTGATCCTGTGATCGGTTACCCGGCTCTGGGGATAATTGTATGTCCTGATTTTTTCTGAACGGTCACCGGTGGCTACCAGTGTTTTCCTTCGTTTTGAAATGGCATCGTTGTGTTTTTGCAGTTCGAGTTCATAAAGTTTGGTGCGCAGCATGACCATCGCCCGTTCGCGGTTACCCAGCTGCGATCGTTCCACCTGGCAGACAACCACAATACCCGAAGGTTTGTGCGTGAGCTGCACTTTTGTTTCCACTTTATTCACATTCTGACCGCCTGCACCACCCGAACGGGAAGTGATCATATCCACATCAGCCGGGTTGAGCACCACATCCACCTCATCGGCTTCGGGCATGACAATAACCGTTGCGGCTGACGTATGCACCCGGCCCTGTGTTTCGGTTTCGGGCACCCGTTGTACACGATGCACTCCGGCCTCGAACTTAAGTGTACCATAGGGATTCACACCCGTAACATTGAAAATGATTTCCTTAAAACCTCCCGCTGTTCCGGGCGAACTGTCCACCACTTCTATTTTCAGCCCTTTGTTATCGCAGTATTTCGAATACATCCTGAAAAGATCACCTGCAAAAATACTGGCTTCATCACCTCCTGTACCGGCGCGCAATTCAACCACGGCATTTTTGCTGTCTTCGGGGTCTTTGGGCACAAGCAGGTTGCGGATTTCGGGTTCCAGCTTTTGCTTGCGCAGACTGAGTTCCTCCATTTCGGTTTTGGCCATGGCGCGGAACTCTTCGTCCTTCTCGTTCATCAGCACATCTTTGGCCGAATCGATATCTTCCAGAAGTTTTTTGTATTCATAATAAGCATTCACAATCACCTTCAGATCCTTGTATTCGCGGTTGAGTTTGGTGAACAGTTTCATGTCCGAAATGATTTTCGGATCGGAGATTTGCCGTTCTACATCTTCCCAACGGTCTTTTATTGCCCTAAGCTTATCTAGCATGGGGGCAAAGGTAGAAAAAAGTCGGATTGATTTGAGTTGAGGGCATGTAACAAGCTTAAATGTCACATCAACCTAGTTCAGGCTCGGATCAAAGAGGGAGAAATCAATGATTTGTAGTATTGGGGCGTGCCCCCGCGAAGAGCGGGGTCGGGCTTTCGGCACTCGCTTTCCCGCCCAAAAGCGGGAAGAGCTCAGACAAAGATGCCTCAATCCCTCACGCGCAAAAAACTGGCAACCGGGAAATAAATTCGTCTTGCTAATTCGAGTGCCGGAGGTCTTCAGTTCAGCAAAATCTTCCCGCTTCCAATTCTTTTATCCTCAAAAATGACCCGGTAGAAATACATGCCTTTGGGCTCAGAACTCAAATCGATTTCTGTTTTGTTGGCATGGATTTTATTCTGATAGATTTTTTCTCCAAGTGCATTATAGATTTCAATGGAATCCAGAAAACCATTTTCCGCTGAGAGAGTGACAATTCCATTGCTGGGGTTTGGGAAGAGATTAATACGATGACATATTGTGTTTTCTTCAATTCCCATGGGGCTTGTAAATTCCACAATATTATTTCCGGGAAACCCAAACTGACTCCCCCCCACAAACAAATTACCATCATAAATACTTAGCACACTCACATCCGGGGGCACATGCGCGCCACCACTCCAAAAAACTCCGCCGCCGGCTAGTGCACTCCAAATGGAATCATTCCAACGGCTGATTGATTCACCGAAATTCCCTCCAGCTTGCGTGAAAATCCCTCCTGCATAGAGATTTCCATTATATGAAGCAAGAGAATGAACCACGCCATTCACTCCCAAACCCACATTGGTCCAGGCATTGCCATTCCATTTCGCTATATGGGCCACAGCTATACCTCCAGCAGTATCGAAAGATCCTCCTGCATACAGATTACCATTGTATTCGGCAATTGCATCAACAACAGAATAAATAGAGGAATTCATGTTCATTCCAGTACCCAGATTGGTCCAGCTTGTATCATTCCATTTGGCGATGCTGTTTGCACTTATACCACCCGCCATTGAAAAACTTCCTCCTGCATATAGATTCGAATTGTCTGCATACAATGAATGCACACCATAATTAGCCGCATTGCCGGTTATTCCCGAACCCACATTGGTCCAGGTTGCTCCGTCCCATTTGACAATTCCATTTACCGAAATGCCACCTGCGCTCGTGAAATTCCCACCGGCATAGAGATTCCCATTAAATTCGGTCAATGAATAAACCGCAGAAGTATTACTTACCAAATTCATTCCAACACTGGACCAACTTGTTCCATTCCACTTTATCACTCCATCCATGGTAACAATCCCGCTAATGGCAAAACGACCTCCCGCATAGAGATTTCCCTGGTATACAATAAAGGCGTTAATCTGACCACTCATTCCCGTATTCAAGCTTGACCACGCTGACCCATCCCATTTCGCAAGAACTTTTGCAGCCACACCTCCAGCGGTATCAAAACCACCGCTTACATACAAGTTGCCATTAAATCCTGCAATTGCACTTACACCTCCGTCTAAACCGGTGGATAAGGGAGTCCATGTTTGTGAAAACAGAGCAAATGTTAAACAGGAAAGCAAGACGCTTAATAACAGTCTTTTTCTCATTGCCGAAAAATTCTTGTATCTAAAAGTAAGAATAATATTTCCCACAAAACATTGCAAACTCCCTTTCCGGCATCAATCATAAAATTCAAGGGTATAAGTGACAACTATCATGCATTTGATCGCTTTGTTGGAAGTTAAAGAAACAAAAAAAACCTGAAGCAGATACGCAATGTTGCGTATCACTTCAGGGTTTCAAATCAAAGAAAAACGGATTACTTCTTTGGAGCTGTCTTCGTTCCTTTATCAGGAGCTACCTTGCTGTTGTTCGTTTTTGCTGGTGCTTCTTTCTTAGCTCCGGCATCGGCTGGTTTGGCTTCTTTGTTCTCTTTGTAACGCTTATCCGGAGTTCCGTCCTTTTTCAGGTGCTGGTCAGAAGAAGCAGGCGTTTCTTTCACCTCTTTGCTGACATCCGATTTCTTGGCCTCTTTGCCAGTATTTTTAGATACTGTCTTGGGTGCCGGAGCGGCGCCTGCTTTTGGTCTTGAACCTTCCTGTGCAAATGTTGAACCGATTGCAAAAGCAAGGACTGCGAATACTGTGATGAACTTTTTCATGGGTTGGTTTTTTAGGTTGATGAAAGAAATACAAATACCGGGCCAAAATTAATTGTTTTTTTCTTTACTCCGTTCATCAAAACTTCATCAAAGCCCTAATTCTCAACCGCATTGCCCTCGTCAGCCCCGTATTCTTCCTGACTTCCTTTCCTTTTTGGAACTAGCATGCGGTCTGGAGCCGGCGCCTTTGCATCGTGAAAATCGGTTCTTATAACACGAATCACAGTCCTCCTGTTTTTTTGGTGTGCAGCTTCCTGTTCTTCTTTTGTCTTCATCTGAACAATAACCTGGTCGCTGACCAGCAGGTGCCGTTTGCCGTATCCTTTGGGGATGATCCGCGCCGGATTGATTTTCTTTTCGTTGACCAGGTATTTGTAGCATTCCTCAGCCCTGGCTTGCGACAATTTCAGATTGTATTTGTCGTCCCCCCGCGAATCGGTATGTGCAGCCAGTTCGATGACCAGGTTCGGATTATCAGTCAAAAGAGTAAACAGGAAGTTTAATGAATCTTTCGATTCTTCACGAAGCCTTGCCTGGTCCAGATCATACTCCACTCTTGGGAAAGCGATGTCTATCTCTTCCGGCATGGGAGCCAGACAAAAATTCTGATTGAAATGTTTCGATTCTTCGAGTGCCAGCGTACTGAGTTTAATAAAATCTGCATGATCGAGATTGAAATACTTTTTGGACGACTTTGATTTGGCTGTTTCAGCCAATACGCTTAACTGATAACTTACATTCGGACTTAGCGGAAATTGATAAGCCCCGTTTTTTGTCTTTTGTTCGAGGGCCGAACCGTCTGACCCCACCATGCGTACAACGCTTCCTTCCAGCGAATCGCCATGTTTGCAGTCGGTCACACAACCCGAAACCTCAAACAAAAGCGGAGGCATAACAAACGACCAGATGTCATCCTTGCCTTTTCCACCTTCGCGGTTGGATGTCAGATAGCCTTTGTCCTTCATGCCTTCAAACACAATTCCAAAATCATCACCGGCCGAGTTCATAGGCGATTTCAGGTTTTCGGGCGAACTCCACTCCCATTTGTCTTTCGATTTACGCTCAGCCTTATAGATATCCAGGCCTCCCATGCCAAGCATTCCGTTGGACGAATAAAAGAGCGTTCCATCCTGGCGGATATATGGAAATCCCTCTTTGCCTCCGGTATTGATTGCAGGTCCCAGATTTCTGGGTTGGCTCCAGGTGTTTGCTTTTTTATCAAAACTGGAAATGTACAGGTCGCAATTCGGTTCGAGTTGTGTCGAGTCAGTCCTTAAAGATTCAATGTCACTTTGAAAAACCATGATGCTTTCATCGGGACTCAAAGCAGGATGTCGAAAATCGAATCTGGAGAAATCGTCGAGGCTGAAATTCACGGCCACAGGTTCTGTCCAGCTCTCGCTTCCGCTTTTGCTGCACATCATGATGCTGCAGCGCATCACTTTGTTTTTGTTTTTTTCGCAGCGGGTAAAATACATTTTATCACCCTTGCCGTTGATCCAGCACGAACCTTCATTGGCGCCGGTGTTCACCGGAGCTGCAAGCGGGCGGGGTGTTTCCCATTTTCCTTTGTTATCCACCCGTGTCGAAAACAAATCGGTAAAAAGCAAACCGGTTTTCTTGTCCCGCTCCGTACCGCCCGTGTTTCCTTCCCGGCGCGATGTAAACACAAGCATGTCTTTTTTTCTGCCCATGTACATCGGCGAGAAATCATAGTCGGCCGAATTGATCTGAACCATATTTTCCACTTTGTAGCGCGAAGGTGCATCCTTCCATTTCTGCGCAATTTCTGTTGATCTCGCGCCGCTTTCACCGGCGGGATTCGAAGGAACGAGCAACTGAAAGGTTTTGTACTCCTGGATGGCCTCTGCGTACTGGGCTTCGTTTTTTAAGGCTTCGGCACGATGCAAATGAATCACCGGATCCGGATAGTTCACCCGGATGGCTTTTGAATACCACATTTCAGCCATCTTGTTGTTGTTGATCAGGCGGTAACTTTCGGCTATCATGAAAACACAGCGTGCTTTTGCATCTTTTCTTTTCACATCCGGCAAGGCTTTCTTATAGAACTCGGCCGCACTGTTGAATTGTTTATTCTGAAAAGCAAATTCTGCATCTTGCAATGCCTTTTTCTGGGCCAGAGAAGCTGATGCCAGAAGAAAAACCGGGAGAAGGGTCAGGAATAATTTTGCGCAGGTTTTCATGTGCTGTTGTTTTGTTCTTATACTATAACAACAGAAAGAAAAAAAGATACAGGTAAAAATAATTTGCAGTGGTCAATTTGCAATTGGCGGTTTAAAAAAGGAGTTGGCAATATATAGTTGGCAGTTGCTAACTGCAAACTGCACATTGTCAACTTAATTTTCAGGCCTTGGAGTACTTCTCTCTCAGTTCTTCCCAGCGCGGCCAGGACCATTGCTGCGGCTTTCTTTTGAGGGCATGGGGCAACATATCCAGATGCAGGTGCCATCCGGCAAGAATATTTGGCAATTCACAATCGTGCTGGAAAGTATGGGTAAGAGAAAGAACACAGGAATTCTCATCCCCGTCTTTCAACTCCCAGGTAACGGCAGATTCAGGGCTATCGCCGCTGTTCCAGCTGTATTCCAGAAGGCGGCCTGATTCCAGCCGGGTGATTTTCCCTTTGACAACATAGCCGGTATTTTTGTATCTCAATTCAACGGCTCCGCCTCTTTCAAGTTTGACAGAAGCCTGTGCGAGCCAGGTGCAAATCAGTTCCGGGTCGGTGATGGCCTCCCATATTTTTGGGGCAGGATGATTCAGTAAACGGTGAAAGAGGAGGGTGCTGCCGGCAAAACGTTTGTGAACGATGCCGTAATTTGATTTTTTCATTGCAAAGACATTTGCTGTTTTACACTGTGTGATGAACATCCAATCCGGCTGAGCAGATTTGGGATGTCCGGTTGTTTCCAGACGGAAATTCAGATGAGACCAATACTTATACTACCCTATTCTACTTGTACTCAAACACACCAAATTCGGATTTGATGGTCAGTTTTTTTTCATTTGCTTTTTCCACACGCCCGATAACCTGGGCATCCAGATGAAAAGACCGGGCGATCTGAATCAATTCATTTGCCAGCTCTTTGGGAACATATATTTCCATCCGGTGGCCCATATTGAAAACGGTGTACATTTCTTTCCATTCGGTATGACTCTGTTCGCGTATCATGCTGAAGAGCGGGGGCACAGGAAAAAGATTGTCTTTAATGACATGCAATTGATCAATAAAATGCATCACCTTGGTTTGTCCCCCTCCGCTGCAGTGAACCATACCGTGAATACCGCTTCTGTGTTTTTCAAGAATCGCTTTTATGACCGGAGCATAGGTGCGTGTAGGAGAAAGTACCAGCCGGGCAGCATCAATGAGCTCCTCTTTTCCATCCACTGTGACTTTCACTTTATCCCTCAGATTCATCCGGCCGCAATAAACAAGGCTGGCAGGAAGAGCGTTATCGTAGCTTTCCGGATATTTGGAAGCCAGGGATTTGGCAAATACATCGTGCCGGGCAGAGGTGAGCCCGTTGCTTCCCATTCCGCTGTTGTATTCCTTTTCATAAGAAGTTTTTCCGCTGGAAGCCAATCCTACGATGACATCGCCTGCCTGAATATGGCTGTTATCAATCACTTCACTGCGCTTCATCCTGCACAAGACAGTTGAATCAACAATGATTGTACGCACTAAATCGCCCACATCGGCTGTTTCTCCTCCGGTGGAGTGAATGCCAATTCCATGCTTTCTCAAATCAGAGAGTACGTCTTCCGTTCCCTGTATAATGGCTGCGATGACTTCCCCCGGTATTAAATTCTTGTTTCTCCCAATGGTTGAAGAAATCAGCATGTTGTCTGTTGCGCCCACACAAAGCAAATCATCTGTATTCATGATGATTGCATCCTGCGCAATGCCTTTCCAGACGGCAAGATCGGATGTTTCCTTCCAGTACATGTAAGCCAGCGAGGACTTTGTACCGGCGCCATCGGCATGCATAACCACACAATAGGAATCGTCGCTGGAAAGGAAATCAGGAACGATTTTACAAAATGCCTTTGGATAGAGGCCTTTGTCTATTCCGCTGATCGCCTTGTGCACATCTTCTTTCCCTGCAGAAACGCCCCGAAGATTGTATTTGATATCGCTCATGGATGTGATAAAAACAGAAGATCCGTCCGACTGAGGCGAACGGATCTTCCATATGCTAATCTATAAATTCAGTTAAACGCATCTTATTTAGGCTTCTTAGGGTCTGTCCCTTTGGGTGTTGTAGCCTTTGGATCGGTCTGAGGAGCATCTGTCTTTGGAGCGTCCGTTTTGGGGGCGTCCGTCTTCGGTGTTATTCCCTCGATGTCTGTTCCTTTATCATCACCATAATCTTCTTGTGTACCAATGATCTTCGGAACAATGATTGCACGATCGGTCTTTGGTGCGTTCGGATCCACGAAATCCGTCTTCAATACGCGGATAACGGTACGACGGTTTTTCTGGTGCATGGCTTCCTGTTCCTGTTTGGTGGCCAGTTTGGCAATCTGCGCATCGGAATAAAGCAATTTCTTTTCGCCATAGCCTTTGGGAACGATACGGGCCGGATTCATGTGTTTTTCGTCCACCAGATAGTCGTAGCAGGATTTGGCACGTGCCTGAGAGAGTTTCAGATTCGCTTCATCACTTCCGCGTGAATCGGTATGTGCTGCAAGTTCAATAACCAAAGTCGGGTTGTCGGTAAGCAGGTTAACCAGGTAATTCAAAGAATCTTTTGATTCGGGACGCAGTGTTGCTTTTCCAAGGTCATACTGCACTTCCGGGAAACGGATATCTTCTTTCACGATCGGTGCAAGACAAAAATCCTTTTTGAATGATTTGCTTACATCTTCACCCACGGTGGTGAGCTTTCCTTTTTCTCCTTCGGGAAGGTTGAAATAGGCTTCTGCAAACTGGCTCTTTGATTTGTCTGCAAAAATCATCAGCACATACGATACGTTTGGATTGAGCTTGAATTTGTAATATCCGGTTTTGTCTGTTTTGGCTTCGAGTGAAGAACCATCGGAACCTGTGATCCGCACTGTGGCGTTTTCAAGACCAATTTTGTTTTTGCAATCCGATACAATACCATCGATTGCAAATTCCAGCGGAGGAAGAACGAATGACCAGATATCGTCCATACCTTTTGTTCCTTCGCGGTTGGAAGATAAATAACCTCTGTCTTTTGTGCCGTCGAAGACAATACCAAAGTCATCGGCTGCAGAGTTCATCGGGTATTTCAGATTCACTGGGTTTGTCCACTCCCATTTGTCTTTCGATTTCTTTTCGGCTCTGAAGATATCGTATCCACCCATTCCAAGCAAACCTGTGGAAGAGAAATACAGGGTTCCGTCGTCATGGATGTATGGCCAGGCTTCTTTACCGGGAGTATTGATGGAAGCGCCAAGAGATACAGGCTTACCCCAGGAATTGGATTTCTTATCGTAGGTGGAAATAAAGAGGTCGGTGTTCTGATCGTCACCTGTGTTCCAGTCAGAAGAAAAAACCATCACTGTTTCCTCTTTGTTCAGGGCGGGGTGACGGAAATTCCAATGATCAGCGCTGTCAATACCGAAAGTGATCATGTCGCCTTCGATATCCCAACCGCCGCCTTTCTTTACAGCTTTGTAAATGGCGCAACGCATTACCTGTTTCTTTGTCTTGCCGCAACGGGTCAGATACATTCTATCTCCCTTGGCGTTGATCCAGGCACTTCCTTCACTGCCATTACTGTTCACAGTTCCTGAAAGCGGTGCAGGAGCGCTCCACTTTCCGTTTTTGTCCACTTTGGTCTCGAAAAGATCGGAAAATAAAACTCCGGTTTTGGTATCGATTGTGGAACCGCCTGTAGAACCTTCGCGGCGTGAAGAGAAAATAAGCGAAAGGTGTTTTTTGTCTTCAAAGCAAGGGGAGAAATCGCCATCCTTACCGTTGATCTGCGCCATGTTTTCAATTTTATGACGGGTCGGATTGTCTTTCCATTTCTGCGCTATTTCCGAAGATTTGACTCCGTTTTCTCCTTCAGGATCCGAAGGTACAGCGGCTTTGTATGCGTTAAATTCAACAATTGCTTCGTCGTAACGTTCGGATTTCTTTAATGCTTCTGCTCTGTACAGGTGAGCTTTGGGGTCGGGGTATTTCGCTTTGATTGCTTTGTTGTACCAGGCTTCACTTTGTTTGTTGTCGAAAATATGTCTGTAACACTCGGCGATCATATATGTGCAGCGCGCTTTCTCATCCTTCCGCTTTACTTTTGGCAGGGCCTTTTTGTAAAGTTCAACAGCATTGTAATACACCTTGTTCTTGTAAGCCAGATCAGCATCCTTCACAAAATTCTTTTGCGCATGTGCCGAGCTTACTGACAGAGCAAGTAAAGCTATACTTAATATTAGCACTCGTATAATTTTCATATCCTGAATTTTTGTTTTTACGATT
>PLXK01000230.1 GCA_003151415.1 Bacteroidota bacterium | reverse complement strand
AGTCATCGCCCATGCCGGGCGCACCAAAAAAAGCCTCCCGATTGCTCAGGAGGCTTTTTGATGCAAACACATTTAACACGAATAATTACTTAGTAAGCAATTCCTTCACAAGAATTGAAATCATTTTGCCTTCCGCTTTTCCCGCCAGTTGTTTGTTTGCCAACCCCATTATCTTACCCATATCACCCGGCCCGGTAACTCCTGCCGCTGCGATGATCTTGACCAGTTCGGCGCGGAGTTCATCCTCACTGATCTGTTTTGGCAGATACCCTTCGATGACCGCGGCCTGAAATGTTTCCACTTCCGCCAGATCGGAACGGTTCTGGGTTTTATAGATATCGGCGGTTTCTTTCCGCTGCTTCACCATCTTCTGCATAGCCTTCACTTCCGTTTCCGGAGAAAGACCCTCTGGTGATGTTTTCAGCAAGAGAATGGCCGATTTGATTCCACGCAGCGCCTCGAGCCTGGCCTGATCACGGGCCAGCATGGCGGTTTTAATATCGGCATTGATTTGTTCTTCCAGTGTCATTGTATTGCTTATTAAATTTATACCCTTTGTTTCTGAACTTCACCACAAAATTAACAGAAACGGGTTAACCCGGTTGGCAATTTGCAATATGCCGTTGGCAATTTATTAAAATAATTTCTCCTTTGCCCGCGGGCAACTGCAAATTGCCAATTTTTATTAATCGACGTTGTCGTGCAGAAAAGAATTATTCGGTTTGATATCCACCTTTTTTTCTTCATTAGGACTGAGCGTATATTTGGACACCTGCGATTCGGAAGAATGCGGTGTGTTGTCCAACGATATTTTCCTGCGCACGAAAGCGGGTTCCTGTTCGAGTTCTGTTAAACCGTTTGGCGTTTTCAGCTTTAGGCTAAGTTCTTTCAAACGAAGAATCCTTTCATAGGCTTTACGCTTCTGCTCTTCTTCCTCAACCTTTCTGATCTCTTCCTGCTTTTTTGCTTCAAGAGCTTCTGCATTTGGTGTTTCAGATACGGGTTCTTCTCTTCTGAAAAGCGTGGGCTCGATGATCTCTTCTTTTGAAGGAGGTACATTTGCCATTTCGAAAACGATCTCCTTGGTAGCTTCCTCTGCCGAAATTTCGAAAGCCTTCTCTTCTGTCTGAACCTCCTCACTCTCTTCAGCTTTAATTTCACCGGCAGATTCCATGTAAAGTTCCTCAACTTCTTCGTTCGTGATATCACGGGCAACTTCCAGCTCACATTCTTCTTCTTCAGCAATTACCTCAGATGGAATTTCCCAGATCAGCTCGGTCGAAACCTCCGAATGCATCTCGATAAATGTTTCAGCAGAATCTTCGCTTTCATCCACGCTAGTTTCCATTTCAGTTTGCTGAATCCTAGATTCGAACATATCGGGTGCTTCTTCCAGTTCGGTTTCGATTTTTGTTTCGAATTCCATAGTCACCTGTTCTTCAACACCTTGTTTGTTGATCAGGAAAGGTTCAAGCGGGTTGAGCTCTTTCTCTTCGGCAACAGGGCTTGATTTTTCTTCAATTGCTGGACTTGCTTCAGGTTTTTCGTCTTCAAGTTTCAGAACAACCTTTTCCGATTTTCTCGCAGAAAGATCAAAAGGAATATTGGAACTTGTATTGAACCCGGTGGCAATGACAGTTACATTCACTTTATCGCCAAGGGTTTCATCCACCCCGTAACCTTTGATAAGTTCAGCTGTCTGGCCTGCTTCATCCTGAATATAGTCGGTTATTTCACCGAGTTCATCCATGGTGATTTCATCCGACCCTGAAGTGATATTCAAGAGCACGTAACGGGCTCCGGTGATGTTGTTGTCGTTCAATAAAGGAGAGTTCAGAGCCTCCTGGACTGCTTTCAGGGCTCGTCCTTCGCCGGATGCAGAGGCGGACCCCATAATGGCCACTCCACTCTCGCGCATAACTGTTCGAACGTCAGCGAAATCTACGTTGATCTGCTGGGTCAGGCTGATGATCTCGGCAATGCTTTTGGCCGCAATACTCAACACATTGTCGGCATGGCTGAATGCTTCACGCATTTTCAGGTTTCCGAACATGTCGCGCAGCTTGTCATTGCAGATAACAAGTAGTGTATCTACATTCGCTTTCATCTCAGCCAGTCCATCTTCAGCCTGCTGCCTTCTTTTCTTGCCTTCGAAAGAAAAAGGCACCGTCACTATTCCTACGGTAAGAATGCCCATATCTTTAGCCACCTTGGCGATTACTGGCGCAGCACCTGTTCCTGTTCCGCCGCCCATCCCGGCAGTGATGAATACCATTTTGGTGTTGTTGCCCAGGAGTTCTTTGATCTCCTCAAGTGTTTCCATAGCGGCCTGTTTGCCGACTTCCGGAATGGATCCCGCTCCGCGGCCCTCGGTGAGTGCTTCGCCAAGTGTAATTTTGTGAGGAACCGGGCTGATATCCAAGGCCTGCTTATCTGTATTGCAGACGATGAAATTCACTCCGTTAATTCCTAATCGGTACATGTGGTTGACAGCATTGCTGCCTCCGCCGCCGACACCGATCACCTTAATGATCGATGATTGTTCTGGTAAATCAAAACGCATCATGTGTTTGTGGTTTTAACCCGCCTATTATAATTTCGGCGGGGTTGGTTTATTATTCGTGTTTGTGGTTACTCTTAAAAATCAATGTGCAGTTTCCAGTTTGCAATTGGCAAAAAAATGAAAAAGACAAAATATTTAATTGGTCCTTCATCATCTGCGTTTATATTTTTTTCTTTACCTGCTTGCCAACTGGGAATTGCCCACTTTGCGTTTTCTTTGCCAACTGGGAATTGCCAATTGCCAACTTTTATTCCGGATCCTCGCTGAACCATTCTTTTCCTTTCGAAAAGATCTGATCAAACCAGCCTCCTTTTGTTTTCTGCGTATGCGTGACAACACTTTGCACCTCAGGATGACGGTCACTTTCATCCAGCCCCCTCATCACCAAACCCACACCTGTGGCATACATCGGGCTAGTCACTTCCTCCGAGCTTTTCGCAAGATGTTCGTTCGGGTACCCCAAACGGGCATCCATCCCGGTAACGTATTCGATTAGCTGTGTGATGTGTTTTAATTGAGACCCTCCGCCGGTGACAACAATGCCTGCTATCAATTTTTTTTCAAAGCCCGAATTTTTGATTTCATAATATACGTGTTCAATAATTTCTTCCATTCTGGCCTGAATGATATGACTGAGATTCTTAACAGAAATTTCCTTGTGCGGCCTTCCTCGCAAACCCGGAATAGACACAATTTCATTTTCCTGATTTTCACTTGCCAAGGCTGACCCGAATTTAATTTTGAGCAGCTCTGCCTGAGTCTTTATGATTGAACATCCTTCTTTGATATCTTCAGTAATAATATTTCCTCCAAAAGGAATGACCGCTGTATGACGGATGATTGTATCCTGGAAAATGGCTACATCCGTTGTCCCCCCACCTATATCCACAAGCACAACTCCTGCTTCTTTCTCTTCAGAAGTCAGCACGGCGTCAGCAGAGGCCAGCGGTTCCAGAGTCAGGTCTGCAACTTTCAATCCGGCCTTTTCAACACACTTGTAAATGTTTTTTGCAGCAGCCACCTGACCGGCAATGATATGAAAGTTAGCTTCCAGCCGAATACCCGACATCCCGATGGGATTCTTTATTCCCTGTTCATTATCTACAATGTAGTTTTGCGGCAGCACATGAATGATTTCTTCACCCGGCAGCATGACAAGCTTATACATGTCCTCAATAAGAAGATCAATATCTTTCTGGCTGATTTCTTCATCCAGACTGCTTCGGGTACGGATGCCACGATGCTGGAGACTCTTTATGTGCTGACCGGCAATCCCCACATTCACAACGTGGATATTTGCACCGGATTTGCTCTCTGCCTCTGCCACGGCCGTTTTAATGGCTTTCACTGTTTCATCGATATTGAGCACAACTCCGCGGGCCACACCCAGGGACTCGGCTTTGCCCATACCCAAAATTTCGATCTTGCCGTGTTCAATTCTTCTTCCGACTATCACCGCGATCTTTGTGGTACCGATATCGAGCCCAACTACAATGTTTGATTCCATGATTGTTAACGTTTAGTACAAACTATTTGATTTTTATATTTCAGATTAATGGTCGAATAATCATTCCATGCGCCGGTGTTGCGCAGCCCTTCGCGGCAAAAAACAGTCAGCTTGGCAAATTTTTCTTCAAGGTCCTTTGAATCGCCTAGTAAAATCCGGAATGTTCCTACACTGGGCACAAGCTCAAATTCCTTGGATGAATTCACATAAATTTGGCCGATCAGTGATTTACGGTACGGATCTTTGTTTATGAAATCCGCCATTCGATAAATATCATCCAGTACAGAGAATTCGCGTAAGGGAGCACAGGCTTCTATTTCTTTCATGCTATACCGGTACCAATTGCCATAGGTCTCGTAAATCAGTCCATTGACAGCAACCACATCCGCTGTATAATTGGATGACCAGGGCATCAGTTTGCCCTGCTGATCGATGTAATAACTTTCCCCGTCCAGTGCGAACACCCTCGCTATGGGTTTTCTTTGCACAGCCGTGATGCGCACTTCGCCGCTGACAGAAACAAATACCTCGGCATTTTCGATGGAAGGGTTATTCGAAATGATGCGTTCAAGCTCCGGAATATTGATGGATGAGAGCGGCTGATGAACGATGGAATCGCCCCTTTCGGTAAGCATTTGCCTAATGTCGTCCTGGGTTACGAAAAAATTCGCATCTTTTGAATTCACAGTAATATCAAGCCTATCGGCTTTGCGGTGCGATTGTTCTTTCTGCACAAAACCCAGAGTCACCATCGATCCGAGGACAAACAGCAGCCAGAAGGATATGTTGATGATCTTTTTCAATTTCGTTTTTTCAGTGCATTTTTTATAGGCTCCACAAGCATATCGATATCTCCGGCACCGGCAGTCAGTAACACATCGAGTTTCCTTTTTTTCAGTTCCTCAATCAAGCCATCTTTGGAACAGACCATTTTGCTGGCCGTTGTAATCTTTTCCAGAAGCATTGCCGAAGTCACTCCTTCAATTGGCAGTTCCCTTGCAGGGTATATATCAAGCAAAATCACCTCATCAAGCAACGAAAGACTTTCAGAAAATCCAGCAGCAAAATCACGTGTCCGCGTATATAAATGAGGCTGAAAGACTCCTGTAATTTTTTTAAATGGAAACAATTCGCGAACAGAAAGAATACACGCTTTCAGTTCTTCCGGATGATGAGCGTAATCGTCGATATAAGTAAATGTCTCGTTTCTTACCTGGTATTCAAATCTCCGCTTTACACCTTTGAATGAGGCCAGAGCAGAGCGGATCTGTTCATCCGAAATGCTCATGTTTTTAGCGACAGCCACGGCAGCAACAGCATTTTCTACATTGTGAGCACCGGGCAGTCCCAAAGTCAGGTTCCTGATTTCCCATTCTTTTGCCCAAACAGTATATTGGTAGCGTCCATCAAGGATATGGATATGGTCAGCGCGATATTCGGTATTGTCGTTGAGTGAATAAGAAACAATTCTTGCTTTCACACCCCGCTGCACAGCTTCCGTTCCCTTCTTCGCAATCAACAAGCCTCCGCTTTTGACTTGTTTGGCAAACAAGTTGTACGATTCGTGCATAAGTCCCAGATTGCCGTAGATATCGAGATGATCCGCATCGATTGAAGTGACCACTGCAATGTCAGGATGCAAAGCCAGGAATGAGCGGTCGTATTCATCCGCTTCCACCACGACAATGGAACCCGCATCATTTAATTTTGTGCCAAGCAAAAGATTGGTGCCGTAATTCTGGGTAATTCCTCCAAGAAAGGCAGAACAATCAACCCCGGAGCTTCGCAGAATATGAGCCACCAGAGAAGATGTGGTTGTTTTGCCGTGCGTGCCGGCCACTGCGACGGTAAACGAGTTTTCCGTAATCTGCCCCAGCACTTCCGACCGCTTTCTGATTCTGAAACCCTGAACGGTCAGGTAAATATATTCACTATGCGATTTTGGTACAGCGGGGGTATAGATAACAAGAGTGTTTTCGGGTTTCAGACCAATCGTTTGAAGTTTGGTAACATCTTCGTTGTAGTGAATCTCGATCCCTTCTGCAGCAAGCTCTTTGGTAAGCAGTGTTTCTGTTTTATCATATCCGCTTACGACTTTCCCCATGGCCTTGAAATAACGGGCAAGGGCACTCATACCGATACCACCGATACCAAGTAAATACACGTTATGTATGTCGCCGGTTTTCAATTTATTTTTTTCTGTTATTGATGAGAGCCAAAATTTCATTTGCAATGACCAAGGCGGAGTCCGCACTAGCCAGTTTCGCTATGTTGTTTTCCAGTTTTGTTTTCAGTGTCAAATCGCCTAGAAGTCCAATTGATTTAGCAACCAGTTCCAGCCTGGCATCAGTGTCTTTTACCAAAACTGCTGCCTGATGATTCACAAGAGCCATTGCGTTTTTTGTCTGATGATCTTCTGCCACATTGGGAGATGGTACAAGCACAGAAGCTTTCTTAACAAGACAAAGCTCCGAAACAGAACTGGCTCCTGCCCTTGAAATCACGATGTCGGCAACCGCATATGCGTAATCCATTTGAAGAATAAACGCATGGGTTCGGATTCCATTCGCTGCAAATGGCCTTACTGCCGCTTCTGCTTCCGGATAAAAGACTTTTCCTGTTTGCCAGACCAGTTGGATGTTTTGTTTCGCGAATTCTGCCAGTCCGGCAAGGATGCTTTCATTGATCGTAAGCGCTCCTAAACTTCCACCGATGACCAGAATCGTTTTCTTTTCAGGGTCCAGATTAAAAAACTCAATACCTCGACTTCGTTTTCCATCGAGCTTCAAAATGTCCTGACGGACCGGATTTCCGGTAAAAAGTATTTTCTCTTTTGGAAAAAAACGGTCCATGCCTTCATAAGCCACACAAATTTTGTCTACTTTTTTTGACAAAATTTTATTCGTAATTCCCGGATAAGAATTCTGTTCCTGGATTAGCGTAGGAATCCCTGCATTCGAAGCTACACGCAGCATGGGCCCGCTGGCATATCCACCGGTACCAATAGCCGCATCAGGTTTGAATGCTTTCATTATTCTTTTTGCTTTTAACAGGCTCGAAATCAATTTAAAAGGAAACAATGCATTTCTCATTGTCAGTTTTCGCTGAAGGCCGCTGATCCAAAGACCTTCGATGCGATATCCGGCAGCAGGTACTTTCTCCATTTCCATCCTGCCTTCAGCGCCAACAAAAAGGATCTCGACCTGACCATTGCATTTTTCCTTCAATGCATTGGCGATGGCGATGGCCGGAAAAATATGTCCACCGGTTCCTCCCCCGCTGATAATGATTCTAGGCGGCAACAAGCTGATCTCCCTTCTCATTTCTCAGGTTTTTAATGGCTCCCGTTGTTTCAGATTCTGTTTCGCGGCTTACACTTAAAATCATTCCAATAGCAATGCTTGTAAACCAGATCGAAGTACCTCCCATGCTCACAAGGGGGAGAGGCTGACCAGTAACAGGGAAAAGATTTACGGCCACAGCCATATTGATCATCGCCTGAAACACAAGGCTGAACGTAAGGCCGATTGCAAGATAGGCCCCGAACGACTTGGTTGTATTGCTTGCAATACGCACCCCTCTGAACAAAAGCACCATGTATAGAAAGAGAACAAAGGCCCCTGCAAGAACTCCCCATTCCTCAATGAGGATAGCGAAAATAAAATCGGATGAAGCCTGGGGCAAAAAATTGCGTTGATCGCTGTGGCCCGGACCTTTTCCAAAGAAAACACCGCTGGTTCCGATGGCAATCTTTGCCTGATCAGCCTGAAAATTTTCCTGACTGTCGCCGGATCTGAAATTCTCAATGCGCGCTTTCCATGTTCTTCCGCGTTTTATGCTGTCGGGGTATTTCAGAATAACAAATCCGAAAATGGTAACCAGCAGAATACATCCACCCAGAACCATGATCATGTATTTGAGGTTCACCTTTCCGATAAACATCAGGATCATGCAGGTGATGAAAAGTAATGCGGCCGTGGAAAAATTTGCCGGCAGGATCAAAGCGCAAATGGTGCCGACCGGTATGATTAACGGAAGAAAAGCCGTCTTAAAATCCTTGATAACATCCTGCTTTACGGAAAGAATCCGGGCCACGTAAGCAATAAGGGCTAGTTTTGCAAAATCCGAAGTCTGGAAAGTGAGTCCGATACCGGGTATTCCGATCCAACGGTTTGCCTCACCTGCGCTGATTCCTTTCAACAGGGTATAAAGCAACAGTGGCGCTGCAATCCAAACGGCAATCTGCGAAATGCGGGAAAAATAAGTGTATTTTACCTTATGAACCATATACATCAGCAGGAATCCGAGTCCGATAATGAGTGTATGCTTCACAAGGTAATACATGGCATTTCCACCCTTATATCTTGTGGCAAGGGCGGTAACTGAGGTATAGACGCAGACAATGGAAATAATGGACAGCAGAATGACCACTATCCAGATGACTTTATCTCCTTTGATATTCTTCAACATGGTGTTTTATATAGTATTTACAATCTGCTTGAATTTGTCGCCTCGCGTTTTGTAATTATCAAAAGCATCAGAACTCGGGCAGCCCGGCGAAAACAAAACAGTTGATCCAGGGCTAGCCATGAAGCCGGCAATTTTCAGGGCTTCTTCCAAAGAATGGGCATGAACGGTCAGGCCTGCATGCATGAGTGAAGAAAAAATAGGCTCCCGTTCTGTGCCCATACAGATTAAGGTTTTCACTTTTCTCTCCACCAGACTGTTCAATACTGAGTAATCGTTTTTCCGGTCAGTGCCGCCCAGAATCAGAATCACGTCCTCTGGCATTGCGTTCAGAGAATTCCAGGTTTCATTTACAGATGTAGCCTTCGAGTCATTGATATAATTTACCTGATTGATCCGGGCAACGAATTCCAGGCTATGATCGAAGACAGAAGATTCTGCTCTCCTCTCTGCAAATTTATTTGCCGAAAATGCTACCTTCAATTGTTCTGATTTGTTTTCTGTCGATTTCATAATTGCGATTAGAAAAGTTTTAAAATCCGTTCTTATAGTGACTTTACACTGGTTTTAAACTGTCTTCCACGGTCTTCATAATTTTCAAACAAATCAAAACTGGCACAGGCCGGAGAAAGCAAAACAACATCTCCCTTTTTTCCAAGTCTGTAAGATGCCTTCACGGCTTCTTTTGCCGAGTCCGTTTCCACGATTACGTCCACAACATCCTTGAAAGCCTTAATGATTTTCTTGTTATCGGCGCCCAGGCAAACAATGGCTTTCACTTTCTCCCTAACCAGTTCTTTGAGTTGCGAGTAATCATTTCCCTTATCCTGCCCGCCAACGATCCAAATTACGGGCTGCGACATGCTTTCCAGGGCATACCAGGTCGAATTCACATTCGTGGCTTTAGAGTCGTTGATAAAATCAATGCCATGAACTTTTCCGACATGCTCCAGACGATGCTCTACATTATGGAAATCTGAAAGGCTTTCCCGGATTGATTCCTTGCGGATATCAAACAACTTGGAAGAGACAGACGCAGCCATAGAATTGTAGATGTTGTGCTTGCCTTGTAGTGCTAATTCTTCAATTGACATAGATTGCGGATTTGGGTTTATATTGATCAATAATTCTTTTCCTTTTAAACAGGCTCCTTCTATGATCTCGTGTTCGATCGAAAACGGCAGGCGCCTCGCAGTAATCGTTCTTTTTTTCAGTTCATTTTGTATGACCTGGTCGTCGTCGCAGTAAATAAACACGTCATCCGGCCCTTGGTTCTGGATGATCCTGAATTTCGAATCTGTATAATTTTGCATTTCATAATTGTATCTGTCCAGGTGATCAGGCGTAATATTCAGTAGCACGGCAACATCTGCTTTAAAATCGTACATGCCGTCCAGTTGAAAGCTGCTCAGTTCGATTACGTAATAATCGAAATCGTTTTCTGCCACCTGCAGGGCAAAACTTTTTCCAACATTTCCGGCCAGGCCCACATTCAATCCCGCCTTGTGCATGATGTGGTAGGTAAGCAGCGTTGTCGTCGTTTTTCCGTTGCTTCCGGTAATGCAGATTTTTTTTGCATTGGTGTATCGCCCTGCAAATTCAATCTCGGAGATGATTTTCAAACCTTTCTCTTTCAGCTTTACAACGAGCTCTGCCTTTTCAGGTATCCCCGGGCTTTTGATCACCAGATCGGCATTCAGGATCTTTGCTTCAGAATGGGTTCCTTCCTCCCATTGAATTCCGTAATTTGAAAGAACGTTCTTATATTTTTCCTTAATGATTCCCTTGTCAGACACAAACACATCAAACCCTTCTTTACGTCCCAGTACAGCCGCTCCCACACCACTCTCTCCGCTTCCGAGTATCACCAGCCTTTTCATCTTCTTACCTTAATTTCAAAGTTGCTATGGCCAGAATTGCACACATAATGCCTATGATCCAGAAACGGGCAACAATTTTTGCTTCGTGAATCCCTTTTTTCTGGTAGTGGTGGTGCAGCGGCGACATGAGGAATACCCTTTTGCCAATTCCATATTTCTTCTTTGTGTATTTGAAATACCCTACCTGGATCATTACAGAAAGATTTTCAATGACAAATATTCCGCACAGAACGGGAATGAGGAGTTCTTTGCGGATGGCAATTGCAAACACAGCAATGATTCCTCCAAGTGCCAGGCTGCCGGTATCGCCCATAAATACCTGTGCCGGAAAAGAGTTGTACCAGAGAAAACCGACACAAGCACCAACAAAGGCAGCGATAAACACAACCAGTTCACCGCTGTGAGGGATGTACATGATATTGAGATAATCGGCAAATATGGTGTTACCCGACACGTAAGCAAGAATGCCAAGAGTAACACCAATAATAGCAGATGTGCCTGTTGCCAAGCCGTCTATCCCATCTGTAATGTTGGCTCCGTTAGAAACCGCCGTTACAAAAAAGATCACGATCGGGATAAAAATAAGCCAGGCCCATTTGGCATAGCCGTCGCCCATAAATTTGAGCAGGGAGGCATAATCGAATTCGTTATTCTTCACAAAAGGAATCGTAGTCTTCAGTGATTTTGTGTCCACCTTTGAATACATCGGTACTTTCAGCTGCTCCGTGCTTTGATTCGGCAAATCATTATTGCCATAAGCCGACGAAGCATTGCTTACCACGCGTTCACGCACAACCACCGAATTGTTAAAATAAAGGGTAAGGCCGACGATAAGACCGATCCCAATTTGTCCAATCACCTTGAATTTGCCATGAAGACCTTCTTTATCTTTTTTGAATACCTTGATGTAATCATCCAGAAATCCAATTAATCCAAGCCAGATCGTTGTGGCGAGCATCAGCAGGATGTATACGTTGTATAATTTCGCAAACAGAAGTGTAGGAATGATGATGGCCGAAATAATGATGAGCCCTCCCATCGTTGGAGTCCCCTTCTTTTCATTCTGCCCTTGAAGACCAAGATCGCGCACGGTTTCACCCACCTGTTTGCGGTGGAGAATGGTGATGATTCGCTTTCCGAACACCGCAGAAATGATCAGTGAGGTGAGCACTGCCATTGCCGCACGGAAAGAAATGTATTTAAACACTCCGGTTCCGGGAACATGCATATGATTCAACCAATCAAAAAGATAGTACAGCATCTCTTCCCCTTATTGTGTTATTTGTTTCAGATTTTCTATCAAAATGTCCAGATCATCAAAGGGATATTTAACACCCTTTATTTCCTGGTATTTCTCATGTCCTTTTCCGGCCAGAAGAATGATATCGCCGGGCAGTGCAAGTGAACAGGCTGTCCTGATGGCTTCTTTCCTGTCGGTGATTGAAAGCGTTTTTTTAAAATGAAGCGGATCAACACCGGTTTGCATTTGCGCGATGATTGCAGCCGGGTCTTCTGATCTGGGATTGTCGGAAGTAAGGATGACTTTATCACTGTTTTCGCAAGCGATCCGGGCCATGACAGGTCTTTTTGCTCCATCCCTGTCTCCTCCGCAACCGACAACCGTGATCACCTTTTCATTTCCGGTCCGGATGTCTTTTATCGTTTTCAGAACATTGAGCAAAGCGTCCGGGGTATGCGCATAGTCCACTATTCCTGTAATGCCGTTGTCCGTTCTGAAATATTCAAATCTTCCCTCAATCGGATTCAGGGTACTCAGCGTTGTCAGGACATTCATCTTGTCCTGTTTAAGCAGCATCGCTATACCATATACTGTCAGGAGATTGTAAGCATTGAATGTTCCGATCAGCTTACTCCACATTTCCGTGCCGTCGATATTGAGCAGCAGTCCTGAAAACTGATTTTCAAGCACCTTGCATTTAAAATCTGCCATTGCACGCAGTGAAAAGAATTTTTTCTCCGCGCGGCAATTCTGAATCATGATTGCCGCATTGGGATCATCCTTGTTGACGAGTGCAAAAGAATTTGTATCAAGCTGATCGAAGAAGCCCTTTTTGGCACGGATATATTCTTCAAACGTTTTGTGGTAGTCCAGATGGTCGTGAGTGATGTTTGTAAATGCGGCTCCGGCAAACTGGAGACCGGATATGCGGTGCTGAACAACGGCATGAGAGCTGACTTCCATAAAGCAATAGGTGCATCCGGCCTCAGCCATCTGGCTCAAAAGCTGATTCAGGCTAATGGCATCAGGAGTGGTGTGTGTTGAAGCAACTTCTTCATTATTCACCATATTGCGAACCGTCGAAATCAATCCTGTTTTATATCCCAGGGAGCGGAACAAATTGTACAACAGGGTTACAGAAGTCGTTTTCCCATTGGTGCCTGTAATGCCGATCAGTTTGAGATTGGAAGAGGGATTTCCATAGAAATTGGAAGCAATTGTTCCCAGGGCTGCGTGGCTGTCTTTTACTTTGACATAGACAATCCGCTCGTTCATGCTTTCCGGAAACTCCTCACACACAATTGCAACAACGCCTTTTGTGGCAACATCTTCCATATAATGATGCCCGTCTGCCTTCGCTCCCCGCAACGCAATAAACAAACCGTCTTTCTGTACTTTACGCGAATCGAAAGTAATGGAAGTGATAGCCACATTGGTTGAACCTGCCACCTCAAGCAAGCCCGCCTTATAAAGTATGTCTTTCAGTAATTTCATTATAGCAGTTCCAATATTATTTGGGCATCTTTTTGATACCTCGCTCCGGCTGCAAGAGATTGGCTTGCAACTACCCCGCTGCCCGAGAGTTTAACTTTCAGTCCGTTATTTTCAAGCAGGTAAAGTGCGTCTTTGGCGAGCATGCCAGAAAGATTTGGCACGGTGCCTGCTTTCAATTGCTGGTCTATTTTCCCTGAAGTAAGGGTAACTGAAACCGTACGACCCGAAGTGGTTACCCATTCAGAGCCACCGTCTTCAGGCTGGGAAATAGGTATATGAAATGCTGCAGCAACAAGACGGATTGCATTCAGATTTCCGTTGCGGATCACAGGCATGACTTTCGACATCTCGCCTCCTCCTGAAACATTAACTCCGCGATGAATTTCCAGATTGGTTGCAAAGACCTTATCGGCAATTTCTTTAAAAACAGGAGCGGCCACCGCACCTCCATAATACACTCCGTTGGAAGGTGCATTGATGACAACGATGCAACTGTATTGAGGATCCTCAGCAGGGAAATACCCGACAAAAGAGGCCTGATAGATCTTTTCGTATTTTCCGGAACCTTCGGCGCGGGTTTGTGCAGTCCCAGTCTTACCGGCAATCTTGAAAACAGATTTTTTCAGATTCTGAGCCGTTCCTTCCTGAACAACCCCTTCCAGCATCTCTTTTGCCTGATCGATGGTATGCTGCGAACAGATGGCCGGATTAATGACTTCGGTCGGAAATGTTTTTACGATCTGGCCATGTTTGCGAAGTTCTTTAACCATCATGGGCTTCACCATTTTACCGTTGTTGGCCACTGCATTGTAAAACGTGAGGATCTGAAGCGGGGTAATATTCAGTTCATACCCGTGCGCAATCCAGGGGAGGCTTGTACCCGACCAATCTTTGTCTTTTGTCGATTTTATTCTCGGCACTCCTTCTCCGGGGATTTGGAGCCCCAACGTGTGATTCAATTCAAAACTGTTGAGACGATCAATAAATTTCTGAGGATTTTTGCTATAGCTCCGGTAAATAAGCTTCGCCGTTCCAACGTTTGAACTTTCTTCAAAAACCTGTTTCACAGTCATCCGGCTTTGTTTAGGTTCGTGCGCATCCTTTATGGATACACCGTAGAACTGAACCACACCTTTCCCAACGTTGACCGTATCACCAATACTTATCAGATGATCTTCCATGGCAGCCATGAGCGTCATCAGCTTAAATGTTGAACCCGGATCACGGCTTTGACCGATGGCCCAATTGAAATCCTCGTTGTAATTCAAAGAATCTTTACGGCTCAGATTAGCAATGGCTTTAATCTGACCGGTTTTCACCTCCATAAGAACCGCACAACCATGACTTGCATTATTGGCCTTGAGCTGGGTTAGCAAAGCATGTTCGGCCACATCCTGAATATTGATATCGATCGTTGAAACAAGGTCTTCGCCATCCTGTGGGTCGATGTCATTGTCCATATTTACCGGCATTCTAACACCTCCTGCAATTTTCCGCATCAGGCGGCTGCCTATAACCCCTTTCAGCTCTGTATTGTAAGCCCCTTCCAATCCTACCGGCTTTCCGCCTCGATCGTAACCGATTGTTCTTGCCGCAAGCCATTTGAAAGGCAGTTCGCGTTTGTTGGTCTGTATATAAAGGAATCCGCCTCTGTATTTTCCGAGCCTGAGAATTGGGAATGTTTTCATCACCTGAAGCTCTTTGAAAGAAACGTCTTTCTTTAAGTCCAGATAACGATCTTCAGTTTTCCTCGCGCGAAGAAGCTCTCTCAGGTAATCGTATTTCGATTTTCTGGGAAAAAGTTTGGTCATGCAGGTGCTGAGTGAATCCGCTTCTTTTGTGAATTCATCATCCGAATAAGGATTTGCAAGAGGGTCTATGCTGACATCATAATAGGGAAGCGAAGTTGCAAGCAAACTTCCGTTCACATCAAAAATATTTCCACGAACAGCGTGAATTGTGTCGTTCTGAATCGTCATTCGGGCCGCTTTGGCTTTCCAAAAATCTCCCTGCCCCACATTAATAATGAGGATACGTGTGATTATGCTGAATGCAAAAACACTCATCAGAATGTACACCAGGTACACCCTCCACATCATATCTTTTTTAGCTTCCATTTCCTGGTTCCGAAAGTTTTAAAAGTGAATCTGATTTGAGTACAATTTTCCGCGGAGGTTCTTTTGATTCTTTAATGCCCAGCAGAAGAGCCGACTTGGCAACTTCCGACTGCTTGCTGATAAACATGAGATCGGATTTTGTAATGATAAACTCGGACCGGAGTTCCTTCAGTTCATTTGTGAGCTTGTTCATCTGGCGAACCTTATTCTCAGCATAATATCCGTTAGCGATGTAACAAATTGCAATAAACGTGAGGTAGAAAATAAAAGGGAGGAATTTCAGGGTGGTTTCTTTTGATAAGAAGGAACCACTTATTACATTCAAAAAGGAGCGGACAACCTTATTCGTGCTTTTAGGCACTTTTATTTCTTCCTTGGTTGTTTCTCTTAGTTTATTTGTTTTTATCATACTCTTCTTTCGGCAATTCTGAGCTTTGCGCTTCTTGAGCGATTATTAAGTTGCAATTCTTCTGTTCCGGGAACGATAACCTTTCTATTTACAGCAGCCATTGGTTTAAGGACATTTCCAAAAAAATCCTTTTCAACTTCTCCTTCAAACTTCCCTTTGGCGATGAAATTTTTGACCAGCCTGTCTTCCAGTGAATGATATGAAATGACAACCAGTCGCCCTTTGTCTTTCAGAACCTCCGCACATTGAAGAAGAAATTCCTTCAGTACTTCCAGTTCATTGTTTACCTCAATTCTCATTGCCTGAAAAATCTGAGCCAGATACTGGTTTTCTTTTCCTCTTGGTATGCACCCGGCAATAACCTCTTTAAACTCATTGACGGTGCTTATTTTTTTATCTTTTCTATATTCAGCAATGCGATAGGCAACCTTTCCAGCATTTTCAATCTCACCAAACTCCCTGAAAATCCGTGCGAGATCCCTCTCTGCATATTCACCAAGCATTGAAGAGGCGGTCAGCTTTCCGTTCAGATCCATTCTCATATCCAGTTCGGCATCAAAACGCGTTGAAAATCCTCTGTCGGGAACATCAAACTGATGTGAAGAAACACCCAGATCAGCAAGGATACCATCCACAGGAATGGCCCGGTGCAGCTTCAGGAAATTTTTCATATACCTGAAATTCTGCTGAACAAGGGTGAATCCGGGGTCCTCAATTTTATTCCGCAATGCCTCTTCGTCCTGATCAAAAGCTATCAGGCGACCTCCTTTCAGATGCTTCATGATCTCTCTTGAATGCCCTCCACCACCGAATGTCACATCCACATAGGTCCCTTCAGGATCGATATTGAGGCCTTCAATACATTCTTTTAAAAGAACGGGGTTATGATANNATGATAATTCGTCATTCTCAGTTTTATTGCCCATACTTCCCATCACACGTTCAGCAAGATTCTCGAAGTCGTCCGAAGTCAGGTTCACAGCTTCTTCATATTTCTTCTTATCCCAGATTTCGATGATATTGTTGGTACTTACACTCATCACAATGTCTTTGGATATCCCGGCAAATTCCATCAGGTCTTTGGGAAGCAGCAACCTTCCGGTAGAATCAATTTCAATCGGCTTTAATCCGGCAGTAAAAGCGCGGATGAAAACCATATTTTCTTTCTTAAACCTGTTTAGTTTATTTACATCCTTCATCACTCCTTTCCAACCATCAGTTGTATAGAGCTCCAGA
>PLXK01000156.1 GCA_003151415.1 Bacteroidota bacterium | reverse complement strand
GGCATCAAAGTACAGGAAGGCGTATCGGAACCGCTTGGTAGTGAACTTCTTGCCTGCATCCCCACCAAACTGATCGCAAAAACCATCGGTGAATATATATAAGGTATCCCCTTTCTCCAGATTAAACTCATGGCTCTGAAACACATGTTCCGAATCGGTCAGTCCCCCGATGGACGATTTGGTCGGCCCGGTAATCTGAATCTCTCGATTGCGAACCAGATAAAGCGGCCTGTTCGCACCGGCAAAACTCAGGCTTTTGAAATTTTTATCAAAAATGCACAAAGCGGCATCCATCCCGTCGCGTGAGCCCGAATCGGCATCGTTTTGTTTCAGCGAGTGCTTCACCTGCTGGTTGAGCGAGGCCAGGACCTCGCCCGGCTTGTTGAGTCCTTTATCCGCCACGGCATCGTAGAGCATATCATTTCCGATCATGCTCATGAAGGCTCCGGGAACTCCATGTCCGGTACAATCCACCGCTGCAATAAATATCTTCGAGTCTCTTTCTGAAAACCAGTAAAAATCGCCACTCACAATATCCTTGGGCTGATACACGACAAAAGATTCCGGAAAAGCCTTCTGTATCTGTGCTAAAGCAGGTAGCATGGCTTCCTGGATCTTTTTGGCGTAATTGATGCTGTCGGTAATGTCCTTGTTTTTCTGCGCGATCACCTGATTTTGCATGCTGAGCTGCTGATGCGATTTGTTTTTAAGGGCATACCTGTTGTACATCAGAATGGCCAGAAGCAACAGCAATACAGAACCCGCAACAAGGGCCCAGGTAAGGTGCTTGTTATGCGTTGCACTGACTTCGAGAAGTTCGATCTGTCTTTGTTTTTTTTCGCTTTCGAACATGTTCTGTGCATCGGCTATCTTTTTCATATTGTCCGAATCGATCAGCGAGTCGTGCAAAGCCAGAAAATCGCTCTTGAATTTGAATGCCCGTTCGAAATCCTTTTTTTGCGCGTGACTTTCAGCCAGATTGACATAGGCATCGGCAATCATCATCGAATTGTTCATTTTGCGCGCCAGGTCTAGGCTTTTGCTGAAATAAAAAATGCCGCTGTCTGGAATTGAAAGATCATTGTACGCCCTTCCGGTATAATTGTAATTGTAGACCAAATCCCCTTGGTCATCAATCTGATTGCATAATTTCTCGGCTTCCGAAAGCAATACCAGCGCTTGCCTGTCATTTCCCATGTCGCAGTTCACCAGGGCCACATGATTCGTATTGGAAATGATGTGAATGGTGTCTTTCATTTCCTTATCGTTTTCCAAAACCTCCTTATAGTATTTTTCCGCCGTTTTCAGATACTTTTTATCCTGCGCTGATTTGGAATAATAGATATTACCGATATTTCCCTCGACAATGGCAATCCGTTTCCGGTTTTTCGCTTCCTTATAATAGGCAAGCGACTTCTCATAATACGGAAGCGCAGCATCGCCCTGATCCTGAAAACCGAACAAATTGCCCATGCTGTTGCAGGCTCTGGCCATGCCGTCTTTATCATTATCCGCTTCGGCATTGTGAAGGGCCTGCAGCAAATATTTGGACGCCTCCAGGTATTTTCCCTTGTTCACGAGTTTATTGCCCAGGGTAATCAGGGCAAGAAAACGGCAACGATGGTCGTTTACCAGCAAAGACAAATCATACGCCTTTCGTGCAAGCAATTCAGAAACAGCCTGGTCGCGCAGATTGAATTCGTCGGAAAGATGGAGCAGTTTTTGGACAGAAGCTGTGTCAGTGGGATACCGATCGATGGCCTGTTTGAGAGAATCGGTATTGATTCCGGCAAAAAGGTTGATTTTCAGGATAATAAATAAAAAACAAAGTCTTTTATACCTTTTCATGGAAAAGCGGACGGCAAAATGAAATCTCTGTATGAATTCCTAAAATTAGAAAAAATCCGGAATCTGAATTTCAACCCGTTTCAGCCAAACCGGGCCCATTGCAAAACAGATGCAGGCCTGCTTCACTTACCGAATAAAATTTCAGCTCAATCACGATTTGGTTAATCTACTCATTCTGAAGAGCAAACCCAAAACAAAACATATCTGAATGATATGATTGCATGCCTTTACAGAAAAAATACAAATCTCTACAGCGATTGGGCAGACTACTATAGATATCCTAGAAATCTCTATAGCGATCGGGCAGATTACGATAGATATTGGGCAAATCTCTATAGCCATCGGGCAGACTACGACAGATATCGGCCAAATCTCTATCGCGACTGGGCAGATTGCGATAGATGTCGGGCAGATCTCTATAGCGATCGAGCAAACAACAAATGAGGGGGGTGTTTTGGAATCTTATTTCCGACTTACCAAAAAGAGCAAAACATTATTTGACGACCCCCAGCTCCTTGCCCACTTTGGCAAAAGCAGCAATCGCTTTATCCAGATGGGCAATCTCATGCGCCGCACTCAACTGAACCCGGATCCGGGCCTGTCCTTTCGGCACAACCGGATAAAAGAATCCGATCACGTAAATGCCTTCTTTCAAAAGTTTGTCGGCAAACACCTGCGCCAGTTTTGCATCGTACAGCATCACCGGAACAATGGCAGAATCCCCGTCTTTGATTTCGAGACCGGCAGCTTTGATCCCTTTTTTGAAATACCTGACATTTTCTTCCAGCTTGTCACGCAACTCGGTGGTGTTGCTGAGCATATCGAATACGGCAATGGAAGCACCGACAATATGAGGCGCAAGCGAATTGGAGAAGAGATAGGGTCTGGATCGCTGACGCAGCAATTCGATGATTTCTTTTTTCCCGGATGTAAATCCGCCCATGGCTCCGCCCAGTGCTTTACCCAGTGTTCCGGTTACCAGATCAACCCGGTTCATCACATTTTTCAGTTCAATGGTCCCTCGGCCCGTCTTTCCGATAAAACCGCTCGCATGGCTTTCATCCACCATGACCAGGGCATTGTATTTGTCTGCCAGATCGCAGATCTTATCCAGGGGGGGAACAAATCCATCCATGGAAAACACCCCGTCGGTGACAATCATCCGAAAACGCTGAGCCTGTGCTTTTTTCAGCTGTTCTTCCAGATCGGCCATGTCGCTGTTTTTATAGCGGTAGCGCTGGGCTTTGCATAAACGAACCCCATCAATGATTGAAGCATGGTTCAATTCATCCGAGATGATTGCGTCTTCTTCACCCATCAGGGGTTCAAAAACGCCTCCGTTTGCGTCAAAACAGGCGGCATACAAAATCGTGTCTTCCTGTTTCAGGAAGTCCGATATTTTCTTTTCAAGGGTCTTGTGTATCGTTTGGGTGCCGCATATAAAGCGGACCGATGACATGCCGTATCCGTATTCGTCCAGTGTTTTATGCGCCGCTTCGATTACTTTGGGATGCGAGGAGAGTCCGAGATAATTGTTTGCACAAAAAATAATTACCTCCTCACCGGTGCTCACTCTCACCACAGCCCCCTGCTCGGTAGTGATGATGCGTTCGCGTTTGAAGAGACCGTTTTCCTCTATGGATTTGAGTTCGTTTTGAAGATGTTCTTTGAAATGACCGTACATAGAATGGCAGTATGAAATTAGAAATTGGTTTTCGGAAAATGGATCTTTATGTCGGCCAAAATTACGAGAAAAAGGCACATTATTCCCTTTTATTGTCCTGCAATCCGTCCTCCCAAACATTCCATCCGCACAGTCAAACATGCAGCCTGATAAATGGGCTGAATTTGTGATTTCTTCGGACCTAAATTTATACCGTAAAACCAGAAATTTAAAACCGGTTTTCGGCACCAGACAGATTTATTCAACAACCATTAAAAAACATAACCCATGAAACTCAAAAACTTTTTCAAGAAAAACGTTAAGAAGGCTGAAAAAACAAACCTGAAACCTTTGGATGAAAAACAATTGAAAAAGGTCAGCGGAGGTACAAACCATCCCGGCAGAACACCTTATGGAGATATCACCATTAACTAAAAACAAAACAAAAAAAGTTCCGGAAGCTTGGAACTTTTTTTGTTTCCAAACCTTTCTTACAAACCGGGCTGAGCGTCTTTTATAAATAGCTCTTCAATTCAACCGGTACATTTTCCCCGGCAGGGATTTCACCACACCCGCAAATTCCAGATTCAGCAGCAAGGACGATATCCTGCGCATGGGAACATCCGAAAGCGCACAGATTTCATCGATGTGCACATTGCCCTTGTCTTTCATCGTACAGACAATTAATTCTTCTTCGGCGCTGAGTTCGACAAACAATTGTTTTTGAACCGGCATCCTTTTGTCGCTTTGTGTCCAGGAAAGCATTCTGAGGATGTCTCCCGCATTCTCGGTAAGTGCAGCTTTGTTTTCCTTAATGAGTTTGTGGCAACCCCTGGAATACGAATCCTCTGTCCGCCCGGGAAACGCAAATACATCCCTGTTGTACGAATTTGCAATTTCAGCCGTAATCATGGATCCCCCATCTTCCGCCGATTCGACGACCACCAGGGCATCACACATACCAGCAACAATGCGGTTGCGGCGCGGGAAATTTTCCTTATCCGGATTGGTACAGCTCGGATAATCGCTCAGCAAGCCGCCATGCTTCAGCATCTTTTCAGCAACCGAACGGTGAGCGGGCGGATAAATGGCATCCAGTCCGTGTGCCAATACTGCCACCGTCGGCATTTTGTTCTTTACACAGGCCTTGTGCGCACAGATATCAATACCATAGGCCAGACCACTCACGATCAAAATGTTTTCAGAAGAAAGCTGTTCTACAAGTTCATTGCATCTGTCTTTTCCATAGCTTGTGGCATTGCGTGTACCTACAATACCCAGCACCTTTTCGGGGTTGAGATCTTCGGTGCCTTTGTAATAAAGCATCAGCGGGCTATCCGCACAATGTTTCAGCCGGCGGGGATAATTTTCATCCAGATAAAACAGAGGGCGCACCCCTTCCTGTTCCATAAAAGCCATTTCCTCTTCCGCTTTCTGCAGGACATTTTGTTTTAAAACAGCATCGGCGAATATTTTACCGATGCCCGGTATTTTAAGGAGCGCTGATTTTTTTTGTCTGAATACCGCTTCCACCCCACCACAATAGGCCACCAGTTTTTTCCCAAGCACATCACCAATGCCAGGAATAAGCGTAATGGCAATTTTATATTTCAATTCTTCATTCATTGTTTGATAGATATTTTGCATTTCGCGTGCCCCTGAAGTATGCCTTCGAAAAGCGAGAGTGATTCGGGGTCGGACTTTCGGCACTCGCTTTTTGCCGTTTTCCCAACCGAGGTATTCAAGCGGAAGAATCCGCCAAATAAAGGATTCGCAAGCAAAGGAGCTCAGACAAATCCCGATAGACATCGGGAACCTCAATCCTGAGGACAAATGTAAT
>PLXK01000052.1 GCA_003151415.1 Bacteroidota bacterium | reverse complement strand
GAAAATTGAAAACAAAAATCTCTGTCAGTAAAAAAAGGAAAGAAGGAAGATGCTTAGCCTGGCGGATGCCTGCGCTTCTGATCCTCCTGTTCGTTTTTATACTTCAGGGCTCTGCACAAGGCACCTGGACTCCGCTGGCAAATAAAATTCCTGACGCCAACGGCGATGTTATGGTTATGCTTTTGCTTTCTGACGGAACCGTCATGGCAAAAACCGATTCGTGTGCCTGCGACACTTTGCCTACTGCAACATGGTCGAAGCTTACTCCCGATATTCATGGCAGTTATGTAAACGGCACCTGGAGCCGGCTTGCGCCCATGCATCATACCCGAGTCTATTTCGCCTCCCAGGTACTTACAGACGGTCGTGTATTTGTGGCCGGTGGCGAGTATGGAAGCGGCGAATTTCTTGGCGAAACGTACGATCCTTTATCGGATAGCTGGAAGATGGCCCCGGCAACCGGAAACCTTTTTGGCGATGCAAATTCGGAGATGCTTCCCAATGGCAGAATACTCGTGGCCACCGATTCAGAAGGATGGACCGGTACAATGATTTTTAATCCCATTTCCAATACCTGGATTACCGGACCTTTCAGCAACGGAAACCACGATGAAACGGCATGGGTCAAGCTCGCTGACAACAGCCTGCTTTTTATTGATGTCGATACGACAAGTTCAGAAAGATACATTCCTGCATTGAACAAATGGGTCAAAGATGCGGCTGTGCCTGTGCAAATCTATGACTCGTTTGGTTCAGAAGCCGGAGCCGGACTTTTGTTGCCCGACGGACGCGTTTTCTTTTTAGGCTCAACTGGGCATACCGCGTATTATACTCCTTCGGGCATTCTCAGTCCGGGCATCTGGACAGCGGGCCCTGACATTCCTGGCGGACAGGGAGCGCCGGATGCGGCCGCAGCCATGATGGTGAACGGAAAAATTTTATGTGCGGTTTCTCCTGTTCCTTTTTCGGCAAATCATTTTCCATCGCCCACCTCCTTTTTTGAATTTGATTATCTGACCAACGCCTTTACACAGATCAGCGCACCCAATGGAACCGATACGCTGAATATTTCCTGTTATGCCACCAACATGCTTGATTTGCCCGATGGATCTGTTCTTTTCTCCACACAGAATTCATCTCAGTGCTATGTATATTCTCCGGGCGGTGCAGCGCTCCTGGCCGGGAAGCCGACAATTAAAAACTACACCCAGGATATTTGTTCGTACCGCATTACCGGTACGCGATTTAATGGAATTTCAGAAGGGGCAGCCTATGGAGATGACTGGCAAATGGCAAGCAATTATCCCATCATTCGACTGACTTCCGGCACGGATGTTTATTATGCGCGCAGCTTCGACTGGAACAGAACGGGAGTTCAAACAGGAAATCTGCCCGACACGGCAGCTTTTACATTGCCAGCCTCACTTCTTCCTGGAAACTATTCACTTGTTGTGATTGCCAATGGAATTTCTTCGGACCCTGTTTCTTTTGATGTCAATCCCTGCTTTGCCGGCATCGCGGAAGTGGAAGGGCTGCCCTTTGACGTTTTGTATGTGTATCCCAACCCCAGCAATGAATTTACTACACTTTCATTCCGTTCGCGAAAGGGGGGTGCCGGTACAATCCGTGTGCTCGATATTTTTGGCAGAATTGTCAGGGAAGAAGAAATAGAAACCCTTGAAGGCGCGAATAGCCGGGTACTCTCATTTTCGGGAATGGCTAAAGGGATGTATGAGATTGTTCTTCTGGAAGACGAAACACGGATGCAAACAAAAATTCTGATTAAGTAATTTTTCTGCTGATTTGCGCAAAAAAAACTGGAATAAGAAAGGTCTGTGCCAATCCTATTCCAGCTTTAATAAGCCTGGGGAAAATGAAACTATTTTCCGCCCAGGGTAATGTGTACTCCGATATTAAATCCCATCGAGCTGAAAGGCAAATAAACCAAATTGCCTTGGTTTGGTGTTGCAGGAGTGGCGGCGACTCCCGTTCCTCCTGTAAAGGTAGAGCTGGATGAGAAGTCTGTTTCTTTCTGGCTGGTTGTCTGGCTTGCAAGAAGATCTTTTCCGTTGTAGGTATCTTTTGTAATCAGGCTTTTCCCTGGTGCCCAGCTCATGTAGTTGCCGGTGATTTCTGCAAAAATGCCGATTTTGTCATTCACGGCATACCTTACACCCACTGCTCCATGGAAACCCCAGCTTGTTCTGCCCGAAAAGGTTGTGATCTGGTCACGTTCGTTTCCGTTGGTCATACTGTCGGATTCAAATGTAGCTTTAGGGGCAAGACCGATGATGAGTCCTACAACTCCATAAGGGCGAATTTTCCCTTCTCCCGCTTCAATGCGGATGGCTGGCGTAAGACGAAGCATGCTTCCGTATACTGTTCCTGTGCTGGTGGATGTACCTGCAGGGCTTGGTGCATCTGTTTCGTTGGTGGTGGTAGTCTTGCTGCCGATGAGATAACCGATGCCCAGTTCCAAACCAATATTCTTGTTTAGCATATATCCTCCATAAGCCCCCAAGCTCACGCCTTTGCCCAAAGAAAAAGCTTTTGAAGTATAAGTTGAGCTGCTGCCCGAAGCCGAAACGGTTGTTTTGACATCAGGTCCGAATTGATCTTTCGCGGCACTGAAACCATATCCTCCGCCAACACCGAAGTAAATTCCTTGCCCGAATGTCGAGCAGGTTATAGCAAGTCCGAAAACGAGTAAAGGCAATATGAGTTTATTTGTTTTCATTTGTTTTGTTTTAAAATGAGAGTAAGTATTGATTAAACTACTGGAAAATGGATTCTCACAATAGCGCGCATCAAATTGTTTGAAGCGGGCTGATCATATTATTTTCCTCCGAATGAATAATGCACGCCGATTGTAAAGCCGAAAGAGCTGAACGGGGCATTGACCAGGCTGCTTAACGTCGGAGATCCGGTGCTGACAGGTCCTGATGTGGTGGTGTAGCTGGATTTGTAATCCGTTTCTTTGTCGATGGTATTCATTTTTCCAAGTTCATCGGTGCCGTTTAATGTTGCTGTAGTGAGCACTTTCTTGTTCGGAGACCAGTTCATGTAATTTCCGGTAAGTTCTCCGAATATCCCCAGCTGGTCGCTGATCATGTAAGTGGCTCCCACTGCACCGTGAAATCCAATGCTCATGCCGCCGCTATAGGTCCATATATTGTCCGAAGTGGAGGAGGGCTGCCCGGTGCCTGTTTTTGTTTCTGATGTTTCATCGGTGATGCCCGTGGCCATACCGATAATGATTCCGGCAGTCATATAAGGTTTGATTTTATCTTCACCAACCTGGATACGAAGCGATGGTGTCAGACGCATCATATGTCCTTTCAGGGTCTCGGTTGTATTGTCTGTCGAACTTGAGCCCGGAGCTGTTTGTGTCTGGTCGTTGGTTAAGGTCGTCTTGCTGCCGATGAGGTAGCCGATGCCCAGTTCAGCGCCGATGTTTTTGGTAAACATATATCCGCCATACAGGCCGATAGGAACGCCGCTTCCGAAAGAATATTTCACATTTTTGGCGGTCTGGTTAAAGGAATAAGTGGTCAGGGTCTGGTTGGTTGAGTTTGTCACATTCAGGTCATTGAAACCATTGATACCTGACTTTGCGGCTGCAAACCCATAGCCCCCACCGAGCCCGACATAAAGGCCCTGGCCAAAGGAGGACACTGAAATTCCCAAGCCAAGAATACAAAGGGCCGTCGTGAGTGTTGTTTTTTTCATTTTCTATGATTTTAGATTTATGCATTTGTTAATCATTCCCCGGTGGTTATGTATCAGTTTCCCTTTCGGGAAAAGATTTTAAACATGAGGAAAGGGAGTTGTTAACAATGAGTTAACAGAACAAAGGTATCCTATCGGAGGTCGACGGGATGTTCTCCCGTTTTATTTTATGAAGAGAGATATGAACAATCGGATTTGAAGATCTTCTCTTTTTTCCTGAGTAAAGGGAAGACAGAAAAAAAGCCCTTCGCTAAAAGGGCTTTTTTTGTGATCAGACTGTATTTGAGGCAGACAATTACTTTCCGTGGCAGCTCTTGTACTTCTTTCCGCTGCCGCAGGGACAAGGATCGTTTCTGCCGATCTTCGGATCGTGGCGCACGACCTGTTCCACTTTTTGACGTTCCTGTGGTTGTTGCTGTTGCTGCGACGACGCCGCGGGCGCCTCATTTCTGCTGGTCTGCAGTTTCTGCTGCGGCTGTTGCCGGGGTGCATTCACCTGCTGAACCTGGTTTTCCTGATCCTGCGGAAGATTGGCTTTTGTGAGGAAGGAAGAAATGTCCTTGTTCGTTTTGGCCATCATCTGTTTGAACAGCTCAAAGGATTCGAATTTGTAAATGAGCAAAGGATCCTTTTGTTCGTAGACCGCATTCTGAACGCTTTGTTTCAGATCATCCATTTCGCGCAGGTGTTCCTTCCAGGCATCATCGATCAGGGCAAGGATAACACCTTTCTCCATACCCAGTACAAGTTCTTTTCCTTTCGACTCGTAAGCCTTTTTCAAATTCACAAGCACCTGAAGCGTGCGGATTCCATCGGTAAAGGGAGTGACAATATTTTCGAAACTTGCGCTTTGGTTTTCGTACACATCTTTGATAACCGGTAAGGAGCGCTCGGCAATAAGTTGCGATTTGAGGCTGTAACTTTCCAGGGCACGATGATAGACTTTCTCTGAAATATCTTTGGGTTGCAATTTCAAAAAGTCGGATTCGGAAACCGGAGGCTCCATGCTGAACGCGCGGATCAGTTCTAGCTTGAATCCTTCGTAATCGCTCACTCCATGATATTCGTTGACTATGTTTTCGCTGACATCAAACATCGTGTTGGCAATGTCAATGGCCAGACGTTCTCCGAAAAGGGCGTGACGGCGTTTTTTGTAAATGACTTCACGCTGTGCATTCATCACATCGTCATATTCGATCAGTCGCTTACGAATGCCAAAATTGTTTTCTTCCACCTTTCGCTGTGCACGTTCGATCGATTTGGTAATCATGCTGTGCTGAATCACTTCCCCTTCTTCAATGCCGAAACGGTCCATCATTTTTGAAATGCGGTCGGAACCGAACAGGCGCATGAGGTTATCTTCCAGGGAAACAAAGAACTGAGAGGTTCCGGGGTCACCCTGACGACCGGCGCGCCCGCGAAGCTGTCTGTCCACACGTCTGGATTCATGGCGCTCTGTACCAATGATGGCCAGACCACCGGCGTCCTTCACACCGGCTCCGAGTTTGATGTCGGTACCACGACCGGCCATATTGGTGGCAATGGTCACGGTTCCCGATTTACCGGCTTCGGCAACAATGTCGGCTTCTTTCTGGTGCAGTTTGGCATTGAGTACATTGTGCTTGATGCCGCGCAGTTTCAGCATGCGGCTAAGCAATTCGGAAATTTCGACGGATGTTGTTCCAACCAGAACCGGACGGCCTGCTTTTACCAGACTGTCGATTTCGGTGATGACCGCATTGTATTTTTCGCGGGTTGTTTTGTAAACAAGGTCTTCCATATCCTTACGGGAAATATCCCTGTTGGTCGGAATCACAATCACATCCAGTTTGTAAATCGACCAGAATTCACCGGCTTCTGTTTCAGCTGTACCGGTCATGCCGGCAAGCTTGTTGTACATACGGAAATAATTCTGAAGGGTAATGGTCGCGTAGGTTTGGGTGGAGGCCTCAATCTTCACATTCTCCTTCGATTCGATGGCCTGGTGAAGTCCGTCGGAATACCGTCTTCCTTCCAGAATACGACCGGTCTGTTCATCCACGATTTTGATCTTCTCGTCCATCACCACATACTCCACATCTTTTTCGAAGAGGGTATAGGCTTTGAGCAATTGGTTCATGGAGTGGATGCGCTCGGCTTTCACGGCATAATCGCGCAGCAGTTCATCTTTTTTGATGAGTTTTTCTTCATCAGGCAAAGCCGTGCGTTCGAGTTCAACCATTTCCGAACCGATATCGGGAAGAATAAAAAATTTCTGGTCTTCTGCGTTGTTGCCGACAAGTTCAATTCCTTTTTCAGTGAGTTCAATGGTATTGTTCTTTTCATCAATCACGAAATAAAGCTCGGCATCCACCTTGTGCATCTCTTTGCTCTGATCGGCCATGTAATGCCCTTCGGTTTTGAGCATCAGTGCTTTTACTCCCTGTTCGCTGAGGAATTTAATGAGGGCCTTGTTTTTGGGTAAGCCGCGGTGTGCGCGAAGCACCGCCATTCCCGCATCTTTTTCGTTTTTCTCGGCAAAAAGTTTTTTGGCATCGGCCAGAATGGTGTTCACATAGTTGCGCTGGGCATTGACCAGTTTTTCAACCTTGGGCTTGAGTTCGTGAAAGAGGTGATTCTCGCCTTTGGGTGTGGGACCCGAAATGATCAGCGGGGTACGGGCATCATCAATGAGCACGGAGTCAACTTCATCGACAATGGCATAATTGGCTTTGCGCTGTACCAGATCTTCCGGGGCGCGTGACATGTTGTCGCGCAGATAATCGAAANNCCGAATTCGTTGTTGGTTCCGTAAGTGATATCGGCATTGTAGGCGGCTTTGCGTTCGTCAGAATTGGGTTCGTGTTTGTCGATGCAATCCACCGTCAGGCCATGGAACTCGAACAGGGCTCCGTTCCATTCCGCATCCCGTTTGGCCAGGTAATTGTTCACCGTCACCACGTGCACACCGCGTGCGGGCAATGCGTTGAGATAAAGAGGAAGTGTGGCCACGAGTGTTTTTCCTTCACCTGTTGCCATCTCGGCAATTTTACCCTGATGCAAAACAATACCCCCGATGAGCTGTACATCGTAATGCACCATGTCCCATTTGATTTCGGTGCCGGCAGCATCCCAGGTATTGCTCCAGATGGCTTTGTCGCCTTCCACTTCGACATTGCTGCGCTCTGTTGCCAGTTCGCGGTCTCTGTCGGTGGCCGTGACAACCAGTTTTTCATTTTCCTTGAATCGTCTTGCTGTTTCCTTGACCACGGCAAAAGCTTCGGGAAGAATTTCATTGAGGATATCCTGAATTTTTTCCGTGATTTTTTTCTCGATGCCGTCAATCTTCTCGTACTCGACCTCTTTCTGTTCGATGTCGGTTTCGGGGGCATCGGCTATTTTCTTGAGTTCCGCAATTTCAGTTTGTTCGGCAGCGATGTGATCGGCGATGCGTTTTTTGAAGTCGATGGTCTTTGCCCTCAATTCATCGTTGCTCAGATTGGGAAGCTTGGCGTATTCCGCAAGAATATCCTCCACAATGGGATTCAGGATTTTGATATCGCGGTCTGATTTATTGCCAAATAAATTGGTGATGCTCTTGGTGAGGAAATCTAACATGTCGACTTGGTCTATATTTTAATTTAAAAAGGACAGCAAAAGTACTCTATTTCTTGCGAAATCGAAAATGACAATTGCTCTGAATGTAAGGTACTTAGCGAATGTCTGGCTATTTCCAATGGCATTTGCAGCTCTTCCTAACAAAGACCGTACAAAGCGTGATTTTCTGACGCATTGGCAGATAATTCTAAAATGTATTCTTGCTTTTGTAAAGTCAGCCATTGAGAAGTGCTGTCTGTTTTTGCATTTTATTTCTATATAGATTAGATTATCAATGCATTACAAAATTTTTATCCCGACTTAAGTTTTGGGACTTTCCAATGTTACTGCGAGTCGTCCCATTGTTGCTTTAGGGCCTCCCATTGTTACTTCGGGCGCTCCCATGATTGCTTTGGGGCCTCCCATTGTTAGTGTGGAATCTGTCATTGTCATTTTGGGGCCACCCGGTATTGCTGCGGGACTTCCCATTGTAACTTCGGGACTTCCCATTGTTGCTTTGGGGCCTGCCGGTATTACTTCGGGACTTCTCATGGTCACTTCGGGGCCTCCCGGTATTATTGCGGGACTTCCCATTGTTGCTTGGGGGCCTCTCTTTGTTACTCCGGGACCTCCCATCGTTACTTCGGGGCTTCCCACTGTTATTTTGGAGTCTTCCGTTGATATTTTAGTGTTTCGTTTTGTTCTTTTACCTCTGACCAAGCATATTTGATGGTTTCCGAAGGAAATTCCGGAAAATGATGAGTCAATAAAAAAGGAGCCCACAGAGCTCCTTTCAAATCTTGTTGATGACATGTATCAATACTCATCTTCATTGAAGAAGAAGTCTTCTTTGGTGGGGTAGTCCGGCCAGATTTCTTCGATGGACTCATAGGCTTCGCCTTCGTCCTCGATTTCCTGAAGATTTTCGATCACTTCCATGGGAGCTCCCGAACGTATGGCATAATCGATCAATTCGTCTTTTGTTGCCGGCCAGGGGGCGTCTTCCAAATAGGAGGCCAATTCTAAGGTCCAATACATTCTGAATTCTTTTAAAATAGTTAACGAAAATGAATCAACAGCTTTCCGGCTTCGCTCCGGCAATCTCCTTCACCCTAATTTCGTGCAAAAGTAAAACTTTATTGATAGGATCAAAATATTCCGTGAAAAAAGATGGAATTCTTCTCAAACCCTTTACATACGGGCTTTCCAGGGAATTTCGGGAGCTTTAAGATCGCTGCTCAGGCGCCGGGAGAGGACAAAGAGGTAATCGGATAGCCGGTTGAGGTATTTGACCACCAGATCAGCCACAAACTCGTTTTCACTCAGGCGGATCGTGGCGCGCTCGGCCCGGCGGCAGACACAGCGTGCAATGTGACAGTAAGACACCGTTGTATGCCCGCCCGGAAGCAGAAAAGAACGCATTTCGGGAAGCGTTTCGTTCATCTGATCCATCTTTTTTTCCAGCAGAAGAATGTCTTCTTCTTTCAGGTCAGGAATTTTCATTTTTGATTTATCCGGATCAGAAGCCAGTGATGAACCTATGGTGAACAAACGGTCCTGTATTTCGAGTAAAAGCTCGGAGATGTCGGCGCCAATGGACTGGTCGCGGATAAGACCGATCCAGGAGTTGAGTTCATCCACGGTACCATAGGCCTCTATACGCACATGGTGCTTGGGAACACGTGTTCCCCCTATCAGTGATGTCTGACCCTTGTCGCCGGTTTTGGTATAGATTTTCATAGGGAAGCCAATGGTTTGTTCTGATTCATTAAAACGGTTTCATTCTGCCAGGGTTTGTTTCAGCACCCTGGTGATATCCGGATTGAGCGTGTCGCTTTCTATCAACCCGTCTTTGAGCCTGACAATGCGGTGGGCATATTTGGCTATATCTTCTTCATGTGTGACAAGGATAATGGTGTTTCCATTCTGATGAATTTCTTCAAAGAGCCCCATGATCTCGATCGATGTTTTGGAATCGAGGTTTCCGGTAGGTTCATCGGCAAGGATAATGGCCGGCTTATTGACCAGGGCACGGGCAATGGCCACCCTTTGGCGCTGCCCCCCCGAAAGCTCGTTGGGTTTGTGATCGATGCGGTTGCCCAGGCCCACCTGTTCCATCACTTCTTTCGCTCTGATTTCGCGCTCGGCCTTTTTCATGCCCGCATACACAAGCGGCAGCATGACATTGTCAAGAGCCGTAGAGCGGGGAAGGAGATTGAAGGTTTGAAAAACAAAACCAATTTCCTTGTTGCGTATTTCAGCCAGCGAGTCATCCGTCATTTTGGCAACAGAATGTCCGTTGAGAATATAATCCCCATCGGAAGGCGTATCCAGGCAACCCAGCACATTCATCAGGGTTGATTTGCCCGATCCCGATGGACCCATGAGCGCCACGTATTCGTTTTTATGAATCGTCAAAGTCACAGAACGAAGTGCATGAATCGTTTCCGAACCGATTACGTAGTTCCGTGCAATATGGGACAGTTCAATGATGGAATCCATTCTCTTTTTCTTGTTTTATTGGCTAAAGGTACTTTAATTATACTGATGGGCCATGAGAATAAGGATCATGTCCTTCAGTATATACCGCTCTGAGCCCCTTTCAGTTTTTTTCATCCTCAAAGTGACTAAGAATCGGTATGAATCTGATTCAAAAGTAAAACGTTTTATTCAATTGGGCAGACGGATGAATTCAAGCCATTTGAATTCATTTTTAGTTAACAATCAACATTTTCAAAAAAGGAACGATGGTGAACGAAGTAAATAAAACAATCCCCCAAAAACAATTGACAGGTGCCGTGACCTGCTCAGGAAATGAATCCATCAGGTTTCCATTTTCTTTTGGAGGTATTCCTTGAAAGAGATTTCATATGCAATGGTCCTTCTATCATTCTGGTCATCCCAAAGATGCATTTCCCTCAATCAAAACCACAGTTCAATCAAATTGCCACCGGGGTTCTCCAGGCAAAATTACTTTAGCGCCCGAAAACTGTTCTGCATCTGCAGCCGGTTTCGCACCGATATAAAACGCCACACATGAAAAAGACAAACAAATTATCACGGCTTCTGATTTTGGCCATAGGCCTTAGTCCGATGCTGAATTATGGTCAGACTCAAAATGCTCCGGCAATCCCGCAGAGCACTGACAATTATTATTTTCTCAGGGACCAATACTTCAAGAATCATCCCCAGAAGGAGGAGGATGAGGAAAAGGAAAAAACCGTTCATGGCGCTAAAGGAACATTTCGTGAAAACCAGACTGAAGAGGCTTTCGAATTGTGGGATCGGTATTGGCAGGATCACATGGACGCAACTGCCAAGGTGCCTGGAAAAATGGCCAATGTAAACAAATACATGCAGGATTATTTTTTGGGTTCCGGTTCCGGAAACCCCAAAGGCGTTAATACCGCAGCTGTCGGAGGCAATCCTTCGGCTTGCCAGGCGAGCCTGGGCAATTGGTCGATTTACGGTCCGACTCCTTTCTCTGCTCCATATCAGGGTCGTGCTGTTACCGCCTGGGTGAACCCTTCTTCTCCTCAGGAAATGTATGTGGGGAGCGCTTCCGGAGGTTTGTTCCATTCGACAAATGCGAACAGTGCGGGTGTAACCTGGGCCAATATCACCCAGGCTGATGCCAGTGGAAACCGGTTCCCGAGTCCGAATATCAACACCGTTGCTGTTGACCAGACGACCAGCCCCGCGACAGTTTATACCGGTGGTTCATCGAGTACACCCGGAGGCTGGGGTTTTATGGCCGGTTATGGATTTGGAGTTCTCCGCTCTTCCGACGGAGGAATAACATGGACAAGCATTCTGAACCTGAATAATTTCCCTTCTGATGAAACCGATTATGTACGCGTGGTCAAAATTCATCCTCAGGACCACAACACCATGTTTGTACTTGCCGGCCAAACGGTTTTCGAAACAAACAATGCGCTGGCTGCGGTTCCAACCTGGACAGCTGTCCTGGCTGTTCCGCTTACATCGGGATGCTATTACCCTTTTTCAGATATCGAAATCATCCCCGGCACAGGAGGCCTGAATACTTCGGTTGTCGCTGTGAGCACCATGAGGTACAGTTACGACGGAAGTTCAAGCTCTCCCTGCGGATCCGCTCACATGTATATTTCCAAGCAGGGCGGAAGCCTTTCTACTTTTACGGATGTGTCAGGCTCCGTGCTCGGGACATTTATTTCCGACCGCATTTCAATGGCGCTTCAGCCCGGAAATACGAGTGATATTTATTGCACATTTGCCACTTGCGGTGGAAACTCCGGATCCGCGGTTATCAATTTTAACAAAATCAAAGCGAGCACGCTGGCTGTTACAACAATCGGATTAACGCTCAGTAATAATTTTGCAGATCCGGGAGCAGGATATTGGGATCTGGAATTTGAATTTTCAAAAAACAATCCCAATTTTTTCTACATCGGGGGACAGGTTGTCGTTAAATACGATATGACGGGCGGAACCATTGTCAATTCAACTGTATTTTCCGATTACTGGCCCGGTACTTCACATGCCGACGTACGGGGCATGGCCGTTCTTCCCTCCGGAACAGGTAGTGACCTGATTGTATTGAGTGATGACGGCGGTGTGCAGGAAGTGACTGTCGCCTCCAACTCCATGACTCAGCCTTCCTGGATCAATTTAAACGGAGCTTCAAACGGAAGCAACCTGAACATTTCGGAATACTACGGTATGGCCGGTTCTGAAGCCATTTACAACGAAGCTGTTGCCGGAGCCCAGGACAATGGCATCCATGAATATCTTGGAGGTACAGGTCCGTGGATTAACTGGTATGGCGGTGATGGCTACAGAGGCGTTATCAACCCCCAAACAAATATGTATTTTCAAATCAACACCCAGGGATTTNNATCAACCCCCAAACAAATATGTATTACGGGACCATGAACGGAGGAAATACAGTTCCAGTCAGAGGCCCGTTGGGAGGAAGTCTGAGTAACCCGCCTTCACCCGGAGGACAAGGTTCGACCAATGGACCGATTAGCATGAATCCAAACAATCCGAATATTCTTTACATCTCGGCTCCCAATTCCAGCGGAAATACAGATGTGTACAGGTCAACCGACTTTGGTCTGACCTGGGCGACCACCAATTTTCCGGCCGACGGCAATAACATCCGCGGAATCCGCGTCGCTCCCAATGCACCGGATACCGTCTATGTGGTTAAGAACAATCCAACCTGGTCAGCTGCCGGGGCTGCAACGTCAGACCGCATTTTCATGGGTATACTCAGCGGAAGCACCTGGACCTGGACCGACATCGCTGCCGCAAGCTCATCCAACTTCGCACTGAATATGGGACTTAGCTGGGCCATGCCAACCGACATTGTTGTCGATCCAAACAATGCCAAGCGCATCTGNNGTGACCTTCAACGGTTATTTTCAGGCCAGCGGAAACCAGGGCCAGAGCCGTGTGCTGCATAGCCCTGATTGCGGTGTTACCTGGTACGATGCCACCAACAATCTGCCTCCTTTCCCGGTGAATTGCATTGCTTACCAGAATGGAAGCAACGATGTACTCTATATCGGAACCGATGTCGGCGTGTTCCAATTCAGCACAGCCAATACCACTCCTGGAGTCGGAACATGGAATTGTTTCAATCAGGGTCTTCCGGTTGTGGCTGTCATGACACTGGATCTTAACTATTGCAAATCCAAAATCCGTGCTGCGACTTACGGTCGTGGTATTTATGTGAGCGACATGCCTGTTACCACCGATTTTGTCATCAATACGCCAACGACCTGGTACGGGAATCATTATGTACCCGGCGATATATTCATCACCGGCGGGGCTACATTGAATCTTTACGGAACCATCTATATGGGTGGCGGAAAACGCATCAAGGTGGATCGTGGCGCTGAACTCAATGTTCACCCGACAGGGCAACTGACCAATGGCTGTGGCGACATGTGGCAGGGTGTAGAAGTGTATGGCACCTCTGCAAGCGCACAGAACCTCGCCGGAGCACAAGGTGTAATTGTTATGCAATCGGGTTCTTCGCTTTCAAACGCACTGGAGGGTATTTCTTCTGCGCAGATGAGCGGAGGAGCACCTGTAAGCGGGTATACGGGTGGTGTGATCGAATGTGTGGGGGCTAAGTTCACAAACAACCGCCGTGATGCGGCCATGTATTCCTATCACTGGCTCATCAGCGGTCATGAACAACCCAACCTTTCATACTTTAAAAACTGCGCCTTTCAGACCACAGCAGGTTTGAATGATCCCGCGCAACTCCTGTCCCCGCACCTCACACTGAATGATGTATTCAAACCCTCTATCTATGGTTGTCAGTTTACCAATACGGCAAACTATTCAATCTATTCCGGAAATTTCCGTGGAACCGGAATCAGCACCGTGGATGCATCCTATACAATCGACAACTATTATGGAAATCTGAATCCGCCATCCCTGATTTCAGGCACTTATTTTTATGGAATGCTATCCGGGATTATTGCAAACTTCACCAACCCAGCCGGGAAACAGGTCATGGTGAAAAATGCAACTTTTAACGGCATGTTTCGATGCGTGCAAATCAGCAACGCGATCAACCCGGTTGTGACCATGAATTCCATCACCGGTGTACAGCCCGCCCTGACGACAAATATGGTGGATGCTACCTATGGTGTGGATATGTACAACTGCAGCGGACTTTCCGTGAACTGCAATACGATGACCGGTGTGTATTCAGCCACATCGAATAACTACGGAACAATTATCGATAACTGCGGCAGCTCATCAACCAATGTTGTTTCCAACAACAACTACACGGGCTTTATTGCAGGAGTTCAGGCTCAGGGCAACAACGGAAGCGGTACGGGTGGGGTGCAGTTCGAATGCAACACATTCCAGAGCGGCATGAACTACCAGATGGCCATCTGTCCGCAAAATACCGGCTCTATTGCCAGCCAGGGAAGCACCTGTTCTCTCGGAAACACAAGACAGAATAATTTCTTTGTGCCTTCGAGTCCGTATAAACAGATTATCGCAACCAACGCCCCCTTGACTTATTACGCTTCTGTAGTGAACCCTACAGTGCTTTCCGGTTTGATTACAATCAACTGGTGCAGTACTGTTTCGGGAGAATGTTCAACCGGTTGCAGCACGGGCAATATGACCCTTGCAGAAACTCCGGGCGCAGAAAACCGTGAGGCTGAGAACAATTTCAGCGCGCTGTCTCAGCTGAGCAGCCCTGAACGCGAACTTGCGCTGACCGGTGCTTACATACAAGCCGGTGAAGTGTCTAAAGCGCAGAATCTCATCGCCGGCTTCCGCCAGGCGGGAATGAACGAAGCGGCTGATTATTTCAACATCGAGCTTGGCCTTGCAAATGCCAACCAGAGCTGGTACGAAGCAAGCCCTTCACAGATTTCAAGGATCACTGAGATTGCCAATGGCAACTCCGAAGTGGCGGCTTACGCCCATGCTGTGATTCAGCTTCTGAATGGTCAAAGCTACCAGCACCTGATCGAGCACATCACACCTCCCGAGGAAAGTTCTAAAACCAAGGCAACAGAAGAAAGTGGTTTGTCGGACAACATTCCGAATCCCTTCCAGGAAACGTCGGTTATAGAATGTCAGATTCAACCCGATGCGAAAAAAGCGGTGCTTGTGATATCCACCACACTCGGAGAGGTCCTTCGCAACTATGCCCTGAATACGGGCGACAACAAAGTGGTTGTGGATGGGACTTCACTTCGCCCTGGTGTCTATTATTATTCGCTCTTCGTGGATGGCCAGCGTGTGGCCACCAAGAAAATGCTGGTGATACATTAAGAGTTCAACGCTTCAAATAAAAAGGCCACTTCCTTTGGAGGTGGCCTTTTTCTATTGAACACTGTTGATGGGTGACTTTCTTGATTTTCTCTCGGACTTTGAAAAATTAAAACCGGATAACAAAATGTTGTTTTTCCTGGCCGGTTCTGAAAAAGACAAGCCCCATCTGATGCAAATCGATGGTAATGGTCACTTCAGGATGGTTCATGATTTCTTCCCAGGCTTCGGTCATTTTCTCAGACCAGTGGATATCATCGAAAATGAAAAGGGAACCCCGGTGTTTTTTTTTCAGGCATTGATTGAAATAATCCAGAGTAGGCTCCTTGCGATGGTTGCCATCAAAAAATACAAGGTCCAGTGTGTTGACCTGCTGCAGGATTTCAGACAGTGTTGCATCGAAATTGCCTTCAACAATACGGATGTTTGTTTTGTTCAGGGCTTTGAAATGCGCTCTGGCTTTGTTTGCAATAGCCGGACATCCTTCGAGTGTGATGATGTTGCACAATTCGTTTCCGCTGGCCATATACAAGGTGCTTATGCCGAATGAAGTTCCCAGTTCAAGGATGTCCGAGGGTTTGAAACGGGCAACCAGACGGTAAAGGAGTTGTGCATACTTGGGCGACTTTAAAGCATATTTTGCGATCTGGCTGACTTTTCTGCAATTCCCCGGCAAGACCGAAGAGCCGGCTCCCAGGTCTTCGACTTCAATTTCTTCTGTTGACCCGAGCAGGTTTTTTCGCAAACCTTCAATTTCAGAAAATACAGGTTCCTTTCTTTTGTTTTCGATGACCTTTGTCAAAAGCTCAAAAACAAAAGGAGAATGGATATCGTGCTTTGTGGAAGCGTGAATGGAATAACGGATATAGGCAAAAGCGGCTTTCAATTTTTTCACTTTGCGAAGGTAGAAGGATTGGGCAATTGGCAATCTCCAGTGGGCAAATAAAGTGGAAGCCTAACCTTAATTTTTCTCCCTTCTCCATTGTTCATGGAGAGGGGCCGGGGCGAGGAGAATTGCCTGCTTGTTTTAATCGTTTAACTTTGGTTCATGAAGACATCTTTTGCATTCCTGGTTATGTGCTTTCTGTTTTTAGAATCAAATGCCCAAACAAAATCTCCGGTAAAAAATTATGGCATTGTCATCCATGGAGGAGCGGGCACGATTTTGAAAAAGGATCTGAGTCCGGAACTGGAGAGGCAGTATACAGCGAAACTTCAGGAGGCTCTGGATTCGGGCTATGCTATTTTGGATAAGAATGGTACAAGTCTCGATGCTGTTGTAGCGGCTATCAAAGTGATGGAAGATTCAAGGCTCTTTAATGCCGGCAGCGGTTCTGTATTTACATCCGAAGGAAAAAATGAAATGGATGCCGCCATTATGGATGGAAAAACATTGAAAGCCGGAGCGGTAGCTTGTATACGGACCATTAAAAACCCGATAACGGCTGCCCGTTGTGTAATGGATAAATCGCCTCACGTGATGCTTTCAGGGCCCGGAGCCGATTTGTTTGCCAAACAATGCGGATGTGTTACGGAAGACAGCGCTTACTTTTTCACCGAAAAAAGATGGACCCAATTGATTAAGGCCAAAGAACAGGAGAAGCTCCATCCTCCTCAAAGCGATACAATGGGTTCGCTGGATCCTTCAGGAAACGCATTCAATGACAGGAAATTTGGAACGGTAGGTGCAGTTGCATTGGATAAAAACTGAAATCTGGCCGCTGCCACGTCAACCGGTGGAATGACCAATAAAAAACCGGGACGAATCGGCGATACCCCGGTTATCGGAGCAGGAACCTATGCCAACAACAAGACCTGTGCTGTTTCGGGTACCGGACACGGTGAATTTTTTATCCGGCATGTAGTGGCTTACGATATCTCTGCCTTGATGGAGTACAAAAATCTTTCTCTGGTTCAGGCAACGGAAGAGGTGGTGATGCGCAAGCTTGTCAAAGTAAACGGCGAAGGCGGGGTCATTGCCATCGACGCAAAAGGGAATATCTCCATGCCATTCAACAGCGCGGGCATGTATCGGGGGTTTAAAAAGAGTGACGGAAAGAGCGCGGTGCTTATCTATAAGTGATTGGGAATGCCGTATCTGTCAATATTGAAGTTTGTAATACAGCCGGTAATTAGCAGTTTGCAATTAGCAAATAAAAGAAGAAGAAAGAAAGGATAAAAAACAAGCGTGTCTTAAAATGGGTTTTCTTTTCTTTTTTGCCATTGCCAATTTATTTTCATTGCCAACTGCCAACTGCTCATTGCAAATTGCCCACTGATTTTCATTTGCCAACTGCCAACTGCGCATTGCCCACTTTTTACTCACATCATATCCCAAACGCCAAGTAAATCTGTCCTTTGGGTTCCGGCATTCCTCCTTTTTTCTCGAGTGAAATGGCAAAAGCGTGGGCATCGGCTACGGGATTCATTTTGTGGATTCCACAGGTGTCGGTAAGGGGGCACAGGTCAATCATTCCTCCGTCAATGGCTTTTCCTTTGACTATGGCCCAGAATTGGTACTGCATGCTGTCGGGCGGGGTAGGAAGTTTTTTTACATCCAGGAAGATCTCGTTTGTTTTGAAATTGCAATAGACGAGTGCTTGGGCATCGGGCGCCGGTTCTTTGCCTTTCATTTCCATTTTTACCATATCGGGATTCTTCAGTACAGCCAGGTCATTCATGGCTTCGGTATAGCTCGCTTTCTGGATGTGGAGTTGCTCAGCTATCTGTCTTTTCTCTTCCGTCAAAACAGCAAGATTCTTTTCAGACGATTTCCAGTTTCCATAAAAAACAAAATTCAATGCCGCACTGATCAGCAGTAAAACGGTGGCTGCTGCGGCGGCATAGTGGATATGGCCGGAACCCGCATTGAGCGCATTCTGTTTCGTGTTCATGGAAACAATTTTGCCGTGCTCTTCCAGGGGTTCTTTGCGAATACGCTTCATCAGGTTTTCTTTCAGGGCCTCGGGCGGAGACAGGACGTGCTTCATTGCATAGCTTTCCAGGCTGGAGCGGATCTCGTTCACTTCTCTGTTTATTTCAGGATGAAGCAGCGCAAGTTTTTCCAGCTCGTCGGTTTCGGCCGCGGTGCAGATTCCAAGCGCGTAACGCTCGATGATACCGGATGATATGTATGCCTGAATGTCCATTATTTCAATAGTTCCCTGAGTTGCTGCAAGGCTGCACGTGTTCTCGTTTTGACAGTTCCCAGGGGTAAATTCAGCTCCTTCGAAACTTCTTCCTGTGTGTATCCTCCGAAATAAAGAAGATCAATCATTTCCCTGTATTCCGGTTTTAATTTCTGAACAAAGGTTTTTAATCCAATCTGATCGGTAGGCTGTGTAAAACTGCGCTGCCGGTTGATTTTATTTACGGAATCGCTGAGGCTTTGGTTTTTTCGGGTTGATTTGAATGCTTTGGACCGGGTATGATCGATGGACATGTTTCTGGCGATATTCACCATCCAGGTAAAGAGGCGTCCTTTGGCAGGATCGTAGCTCCCGAAATGGTTCCATATTTTCAGAAAAGATTCCTGTAAAATGTCCTGCGCCGCTTCTTCTTCGGGTACAATTCGACTCACAATTCCAAACAGGGCCGCCGAATAATGATCATACAGATAGCTGAAGGCCATCTCGTTTTTTGAACGGAGCAGGGCGATCAGTTCTTGTTCTGTGTATGCAGTCGCTAATGTCAATGGTTTGGTGCTTTGCCGCCAAATCCTCTCCGGTCAGAGTGGGAGGGAAGATGAAAAATCAATCCTTGGGCTTGTTTATTTTACAGAGTTCGGTAACCATATTCTGCACCTTGTACCATTCTGTTGAAGCCTGTTCAGGATAAACGTCTGTAAAGGCGTCTTCCGTACCCGAAAAAGAATCGGTAAAGAGATTGAATTTCTCACTTTGAAGATAGGGAAGAACAACCACGGATTTCAGAAGTTTGGCACGTTCCTCTTCGTATTTTTTGATTTGTGCGCGGTCTTCATCTGTTTTTGCAATATACATATCACCCGCTTTCTCGCTTAAAACAGAATCATACAGGGCTTCGATCTTGAATTTGGCCGGGAGTTTGAAAATCTGGGCGAAGATCTTTTTGTTCTGATCTTCTGCTTTCTTCAGGGTTTCAGCGCTCCATTTCGGTTCTAGCCGATAGGAAAGCATGGCCCTTGTTTTTTTTCCTTCTTTTTTGAAACTGGCAATGCGCTGTTCGGCATTGGGTTTTGTGCTGTTGACCTGGGCATTTATTTTGTTGACATGTTTGATCCAAACCGAATCTTTTCTGAAAAAAACAAGTCGTTTGTCTTTCGTTTCGATGGTCCAGCCTTCCGGCATCTGGCTACGCATTTTGCTCAATATGGCATCCTGTTCAATTGCGTTTTGAGCATGCAGTGAAATGGTGGCAAAGAAGAGGCAGAAGAGAATCGGTACAAATTTGGACATGGTGTTTTTCTTTAAAAGCGAAGTTAGGAAAAAGCCTAAGACTATTCGATGGAACACGTTTATATAAGGGCCTCCTAGAACTTAAAAGTGAGCCCGATGCCGGCGTAATAGTTTTCTCCATAGGAGTAACCCAGTTCGGCATTGATTCCGATAAAGCCTTTTATAAAATAACTGAAGCCGCCATGAATCTGTGCTATGCCCTTTGAAGGGCCTCCGTCAAAATTTTTGGAATATGCGGGATGATAGGCGGAGAAGTCGGATGAAAGCGAATAAAAATTGTATCCCAAACGACCGCCGGCATACAGGGACATCTTTTTCTTTGCAACAAAATGGTAATCGGCTCGAAGTGATGGAGCAAAGCGGGTCCAGTTATCCGTAAAAAAGATGTTTGTTGTTCCCCATTGAATGCTCATGGTTTGGTATCCAAGCCCGATTCCTGCCGAAATATTGTCTGTCAGCCCGTAATCCAGCATCAGGTTATAAAAAGGACTTTGGCTGAAGGTATTGACGGCAAGTCCCTGCCAGGCTTTGCCGGCAAGCGAATCGTTCCAGAATTTGCTTTGTATGTAATTGATTGAAGTCACATCCGAAACAGCGTTGAAGCCGATACCGGCAGTGAGCATAAACTTGCCTTGTATGCCTACGCTGTTGTCTTTCCAGACGCTTTCGGATTTCAGGACAACAGGAAGCGCTCCGTTTGTCGTGTCGTTTGGGCCTGCATGGGCAGCGAAGGCACATAGCCAGGATGTGGCCACAAGCAGTATTGATTTTCGCATACGAAGGAGTGTTGGGCGGATTAAACCTGCTGCCAAGATATAAAAAAGACCGGCGTTTACAAAGCTTCTCTTGTTTGGATATGACCCGTACCAGAGCCGGGGATGAGTTTTTGGCCGGGCTTTCTGAAAATCAGAGGGGGCAGGACTCTTAGTTCCCTTCTGCCGGTTTCGTCTCCTTCACCGCTTTGCCATTCTTGTATTTTTCCTTCATCATCACCGAACCATCTTCATTATATATGATGAATTCGCCCTCCAGTTCCCCATTCAGGTATTCGGCTTTTTCCTGCAATTGTCCGTGCAGGTAATACTTAACGATAGGTCCGTTCAGCACGCCTTTCTTGTAGTGCTTTTTTGATTCCACCTGCCCCGTTGGGTAATATTCGATAAACTCACCGTCAACTTTATTCCCTTTTGTTTTGACCTGTCCGTTCAGGAATTTATTGTTGCCTTCGCTTTTCTCCTCAACTTCCTTCTTCACGGCTTCATCGTTTTTAAACAATCCTTTTTCCTTCACATCACCGTTTTCATAAAAAGAGGTCCATTCGCCTTCTCTTTTGCCCTTTACATACATTCCTTTCATCTGCATCTTTCCTGCAGCGTAATAGGTTATAAACTCTCCATCGAGCTTTCCCTTTTTCATGCTGGCTTTACCCTTGAGGGTTCCCTCTTCGTAATATTCGGAACATGTACCACTCTTAACGGTTTTGAATGTCAGGCCCGTCGCAGAATCCACATGCATCTTTCGTTTGAAATGCCCGTTGTCAAAATATTCGGTGAATTCGCCTGTCAATACACCATTGGCCAACATGGCTTCGGATTTAAGTTTTCCGTTTTCGTAATATTCCACGTATCTGCCGTTTGTCGTATCTCCTTTGGATTTGATTTGTCCATTGGGATAGGTATTCTGGGCAAAGGAAACCGTACAAACAAGAGAACTTGCAGTGATCATCAGCAGCTGGCGGAAATGTTGAAGTGTTTTCATAGGAGATAAATGAAGTAATGTGTTTTTGGATGGTAGCAATTTAGTGATTTTTAAAGAAGTGTTGCCAGGAACGAATCAAATACGGGGCATTTATCATTTGTATAGGGTGTACAGGGATTTCTGCCGGGTCAGCTGGTGTAAATACAAAGACCGGACGCTCGGCCCGGTCTTTAGTCTATTTCTCAACAGAATTGAGCAGGAAGCCCTGCAAGCCTATTGGTGACTCAGAATAACTTTGCTCTGGTATTGCTTGTTGTCGCGGGTCAAAATCAGGTAATACAAACCATCTGGCTGAGCCGAAAGCGAAATCGGATTTCCGCTGGTGTGGATATTGACGAGGGCCTTGTAAACTTCCTGACCCAGCACATTCACCACACTCAGCTGCGCTTCGGAACTCCCCTCCTGAAAACCATTCAGCTGAAGCATGAATAAACCTGTACCCGGATTCGGATAAGCGCGGATGCTTGCTTCGTTCAATTGATTCTCTTCAATACCTGCTGCGCCCGAAAGCACTTTCGCCACAAAAATATCCATCACCCCGGCATTGGCTAAAGGGGTTGCGCCGAGTGTGAGCGTGGGGCTGGTAAAATACCCTCCCACAAAAGCATTGCCGAAACCATCGGTACAGATGCTGTTGGCCCGGTCGTCCGCACTGCCCGATCCTCCGGCGCTTTTTGCCCAGAGCACATTGCCCGAACCATCATATCCCGCCAGATACAGGTTGTTTGTTCCGGCGTTAGTCAGTGTGGTGGTGCCGGCGAGCATGCTGGTGCTTGCATAGTAACCGGCTATCAGGGAATTCCCGTTCGCATCCAGACTGATGGATTTGCCGATGTCATCGCCGTTTCCGCCAAGACTTTTCGCCCAAAGCACGTTTCCGGAAGGGTCGTATTTCAACACAAAAATATCGTCATTTCCTTTTGTGGCCAGCACGGTGGTTCCAAAAGTCAGGTTGTGACTGTTGAAAGTGCCTACAACATGAACATTGCCGCTGGCATCCACCTTAATGTCATACCCCACATCATTCAAGGTGCCGCTGGCGGTTTTGGCCCAGACGGTATTTCCGGAAGGATCGAGTTTGACGGTGAATAAATCAAGTCCGCCTCCATTGACAAGCGTATCGGTTCCGAAGCCGATCTTGGGGCTGAGGTAGCTTCCGGTGAGATACGGATTACCGGTTGCATCCAGAGTCACCGCGCCTACACCCTCGTCGTCATACCCGCCGAAATTTTTGGCCCAGACCAGGGTCCCGCCTGAATTGTATTTCACAAGGAACACATCGTTGTTTCCGCCATTGGTGGTCAGCACGGTGCCCGAGAAGTTAATCGTATGGCTGGCGAAAATGCCGGTGATGTATACATTCCCGGAAGCATCTACCGCCACGCTTTCGCCGAGGTCGTCGTTGATGCCGCCGCCTGCTTTGGCCCAGAGCACATTGCCCGAAGGGTCGTATTTCACAACAAAGACATCGTCGTATCCATGGGCTGATAAACCCACAGAACCGAACATCAGGTTATTGCTGTTGGACGAACCCACCACATAGACATTTCCGGTGGCGTCCACCGTCAGGCTGTAGCCTACATCATTTCCGCTGCCTGTGGAGCTCTTGGCCCAGATCACGTTGCCAGAAGGGTCGTATTTCACCACATACATATCCAGGCCCCCGGTATTGTTCAACAGTGTTGTTCCCAATGCGAGCTGAGAACTGTTGAAATAACCGGTGAGGTAAAAATTTCCGCCCGCGTCGGTCACGACTGCGTTGCAGGCATCGGCGGCCGATCCGCCTGCCCTTTGAGCCAGCGACCAGGCGGGGGCCTGAGCCTTGGCTGTCGAGCCGATCAGCATGGCTCCCAGTGCGAGTAAAGTAATTGTCTTTTTCATGGTTCCTGTTTTAAAGGTTTAATTCCTGCTTTCCGCAAATGTTTAAACGGCGGCTAAAATCAAAAAATGTACAGGGAGATTGAGTATTGTAAAACTAAGCAGGGGAGGATAGAAATCTTCGGCATTTGAGGGAACTGCACCAATCGGGCGGTGAACTGCTCACAGGTTTGAGGAAAGCGTCATTAGGGTAAGGGATTTTAGAGACATTCTTTGCGGTTTTTATAGAAATGGTCTTGTTCGCAGTGAAGACCGGTTCTGGTGTTATGGGTTAGGAGAGCAGTAGCGTCCTTCTTTTAGGAACCCAGAATAAGGATCAAAAGAAAAAAGAGGAGGAGAACACATTTCATAATAGGCGCTTAATGACTGAAAATTTACATGGAAAGTATCCCGTTGGTATTAGCATAAATATAGGCATTTCGTTCGACAATTTTCTGTTAGTCGGGATCTGATTTTTTTCAAGAATTGATATTCACTACATGCGTTCTTATTTTCTTACTTTCTCCCTCACATCCTTAATGCTCTCCTGTATTTTGTCGACATCCCCGGCCAAATCCTTGGCACTTTTGTCAACGTCATCAGCTGCATCTTTAATGCCTTTGAAGAGCTTTTTTCGTGTATCGGCACCTTTGTCGGGAGCGAAAAGGACGCCGAGTGCGCCACCAATCAGCACTCCCAAAATCAAGGCGCCGGTTAGCATTCCGTTGTTGCTTGAGTTTTCCATTTTGTTACATTATTGAGAAATAATAAATATTAGAACGGTTTTCGTCCTTCAATTATCCTAAGTATTATAGCAATCAGCGCAATAACCAATAAAATGTGAATAATCCCCCCCGCATGATACCCTACAAATCCAATTAACCATAAAATAACCAACACAACTGCGATTACATAAAGTAGATTTCCCATAATTTTATTTTTTGACTTGTGAAGGTTAAACCTATTTGCAATATCCCATTAAATCTTTTTGTCACTCCATCCGAAAAACAGTCGTCGCCTTCATTTCCTGAAAACAAAAATAGGTCAACGATTTAAAAACAAATTTTCTATTCGTTGAAAGAGGCTTAGATATCGGTGAATTCGCTATTGTTTATTTGCAATTCATAAAGGAACATTTTGAATCGTTTAATATGCATCTGTTGCCTCTCAAATTGTTCGTATCCAACGAATATTAATTGAACTGCGCTATTTGAATTTGTACCTTCATGGCAGTGGTTCTTAAAAGTAAGTGGTTGATCTTAAGCCGCCAGGAGTTTGTAAGGCTTCTCTAGTCGACTAAGCGAGAAAGCGGCGGTTGTTTTTTTAATGATTTCATGCTCATAGCACAGCCATGAGAAAAACAATATTTCTTTCGGTACTGGTTATCGTTTCAGTTTCCCTGATTTTTCTATTTGTCTGGATATACAAAACTAAATTCATAAAAAATGATTTGCAGAACCCATTCCCACACCCTCTTCTGAAAGATCTATCCATTCAAATTACTGCACTTTCGGCAAAGCAAACCGAAGCAAGAATAAAATTATGCGTGGAAAATGTGCTGCCGGTATCTCTGACTTTTGACAGTTTGCATTATCGGATATTCATCGACAATCTGGAAGTAGTAAAAAACGGATCTTATATTAAAAGCATTCATGTTGGAGCAAGGGCAAATGGTTGTATCTATTTGCCGATGACGGTCTATAACGAACAGCTTATTTCAGTCCTCAATAAACATAAAAGCATCCATATGGATTCGGCTGAATACCTGTTTCAGTTGACCTTGTTTGCGGATATTCCCATACTGAAACAAAAGACTTTTGAGATAAAAAAAGAACTTCCGGTGATTTATATGCCGGAAATTGCCATTAAGCATATGAAAATTGATTCACTGAATTTCAAAAAAGGAACAGTTGAATTGTTTGTGGAGTTGAAAAATCCCAATACGATTTCTTTTAAGTTTGATCATGTCGCTTACTCTTTTTCAGTCGAAGGCAATGAGTGGGTAAAGGGAGATATTCCACAAATTATTGATTTAAGATCAAAGAGTGATACCATCTTAGACGTTCCTTTGAGATTGGCAATTGGAGAAATCATTAAAACGTTTTTTAGGAATTTGAAAAATGAGAATTCAAGTTCTTACCAATTCCACTTGTCTTTTCAAATAGAATCTGAAAATAAGATGATAGAAGGAACTAAAGTAACGCTCATCAATTCGGGCACTTTTAAAGAATTGAAAAAAGCTGCTAGAGATATGAAAAGTGATTGAAAGATGTCTTTGTTCCACCTTAAAATTCCTTTGATTAAACCATAAAATACCTTCGGGTACCGAATATTTTAACGGGTTATAAGGAAGCCTTGTAATTTTAAACAAAAATAGTTTCTGTAATTCAAACTAAAATGGAAAAGCAACTTATATTCAGGGGAATTGTGTCTATTGGTATAGCGGCATTGCCATTTGGCATACTAAATGCCCAGCAAGACACGGTTAAATCGGTTCATGAAACAACAAAAACGGACCGCGATGAGATCGTAAAAAGCACAACGGCAGAGCAAAAGACCGAGGTCAAGGAAGATTCTGAATATCCTTTACATCGAGGAGAATTGGGGCTACGCTTCATGCCAACATTTATCTCACTTGGATTTAACACGTACAATGGCAATACAGTTCAAGGTGACGTAACATTGACTTATGGATATGGTGTGATGGTAGGCTTTAATTTCTCTCCTCATATTGGTTTGCAAGCAGAAGTAAATTACAACGCGATTTCTCAGAAATACAAAGAATATGATCTTGATAGGGAGGTGCATTTGGATTATCTGGATATACCCATTTTGCTTTCATTAAATACGGATAAGACCAAATGGGTGAATTTGAATTTTGTTGTGGGACCACAATTTGGGATCAATGTGGGGTCCAGCATAAATGCTCAGGATATGAGCAACGGCACAAGCACCTTACATGCCGTATTGGCGGTAAAGCAGGGAGATGTGGGCGCAGCATATGGAGTCGGCCTTGAATTTGCGCTTACCAGATCGCATCTGCTCCGGTTTGATATTGGCTACCGCGGAGTATATGGGCTTGTCGACATTGACAGCAATTCTCCGGAACCCAATACATACAATGTGCTTGTCAAGGCTTCCCGAAAATCCAATGCAGCATATGCTGGACTGACTTTGACCTTCTGATCCAGCAAGATTAAATTTCGCTGAATCGGTTTTTGTTGAAGAAGGTTGGTTTTTTTTGGAGAGTTCAGTCAAACTATATCTACGTAAAAGTGAAATGTTTTAAAAACAGCAAACATGCTAAAATGGTCGGCCATCTTTTTCGGAATAGCCATTGTTGCAGCTATTTTCGGTTTCACAGGCATTGCTGCAGGTGCTGCGGCAGTGGCGAAAACATTATTTGCAATATTTATGATACTATTTATTCTGCTCTTTGTGTTGGGAGTAACCATTTTCAAGAAATGAACTGACAGGAGGATTGTGAGATATGTCAAATTATTTTTAAAAGGCTTCTCCCAAACCGAGGGAAATATCCTGCGATTTTTGGAGTCCAGTCCCACCATCAATGGTTATATTGATATTGGAGTGTTTATTTGCTTTTATTTTTAATTGAGCACAAATAAATAAACATTTTCTCACTATTTACTGGGGGGAAGTACACGAAAGGTCGAAATGGGCGAACTTGAAGGACGAAAACAGAGCGGAATCAGGAAGATGGCTTCGTCTGGGACCTCAGAAAGAGCGAGTGTCAGACTGAGAGTGAAGAAAAACCAGAGCAAGTCTGTTCGCTTTCGCTCTCACACTCACTCTGGTTTTGTACCCGAAGGTCTTCAGAATGTACTTCACGTCAAATTTTGTCTTCGCTGAGAGCTCTTCAAACAAAACCTTATAGGCGTATATGAATCCTTCAAGCTAGGCTTTTTCGAGCTCATCTTTTGTCTTTAGACCAAGTTTATTGGGAAGAATCTTGCCTTCAGATTCATCTTGGGAGGTTTTGTATTTATTGCTTGTCATCTAAAGCCTATGGACTATAAGCGTATTTTTCCCTAATTTCTAGCATCGCTCAGGTATCTGGAAGGTTTTAAGAAAAAATACCGTATTCCTAATAGTCCCGTTTCCTGATATTTGATTTCATCTCCTTTCGATTTATCCAGAAACAGAAATCCTCTTTCAACATTCAGTTCGATATCAAAATGGGAGGTGATTCGTCTGACAATGCCCAAAATGACACCAAAATCCCATTTGTTATAATGAAAGTTATCAGGCGAAACAAATCTGTTTTGAAGATAGAGGATGGAATTTTGATCTGTTTCGGTTAGCATATAATTACTCCCCAATAAATAGGTTGCAAAAAGTCCTCCTTTTAGCTGGAAGGCACCTAAATTGAAAGTTGCACAAATGGGCATTTCGAGGCACCTGAGCGAGTATTGATAACTCAAGTCGATGTTGCTTAAGGAGCCATTTGAACTAAATGATGTTTTGTAGCCCTTCTCACATGTATGAATGCCGATTGTCCAACCCCATTTGTGATTGAGGCTGTCCCTATATTCGGCACCAAAGTAAATGGAATGAATATTGTGCGCCCAATAAGTTACCTGATCTATTCTTAAAAGCATTGGTGATTGTGCGGACTGAGAATAGCCAATCTGGACGGCAAGGTTTTGCCATCCAGATTGGGCTTGAGCCGCTCCTATGAATCCGATAAGAAGAAGAGTTGAAAGGAATTTGTTCATTGAAGTGAGCCTGTGCATGAATAATTATCGCCTCCTTGTCCGCAAGTGACTGTTACTTTCGGATCACCGGAAATAGTAACAGTGGTGTTGATATTCGTTATTGGATTCAACTCATTTCCAATAAGAGCAAATGTATTTTTCGCCGTATTGCACTGGATTCCTAATTGAATACAGGTTGTGTTTGCAAGGCAAGGTAAACAGGATGGAGGGTTAGCCAATACGCAAGTTACATCGGTACATTCGGACTTTCCGGGAGTATAACAAATGGTCAAAGTCGAAACAGCTCCGCTTATTCCAAACCCATTGCAAGATGTATTGCCCGGATCTGGATCTACGCAGCTTTCCCAGGTTACTTTGAATGTTTTGCTATTTCCGTTTCCAATCAATTTGCTCAGACAATTGACAAAATCCGGGCATCCTGAAGGTTTAGGTCCACAAGTGCATGTGCCTTGAGGGGCTGGTGAAACTCCTTCTTTATTTACATTTGAGCTGCTGAAAATCGTCGTTTTACTTGGTTTGGGAGTTTCTTGCGAACATTTCCAGAAAACGATGGCAGAAATGAGCAGGGGACATATTCCTGCGAACAGAATAGGTTTTTTCATTTCAATGAAGTTTAAATGTGATTAGTATTTTGTTTGTTAGAAAATTAAAGGGCCCGAAGTAGGAATAGTCTGTTATTGGATTTCTCACCAATTCATACGTGAACTGATAGATCAGTTTTATTCTTTGAAGGGGGGAATAGGAAAGCTCTATTCCCGGCGATAGATTCACGGCATGAAAGGGAGCCATGTGAGGGTAATTGGTGCGGGTATATTTGCCCCGGATATTATTTGAACTCATGCCAAAATCACCGCTTGGAGTTTGGTTGAGATTTGAAGATATCAGATAAGATGGAGCTATACCAATGGCCATTGAACAATGTTTCGAGTAGAAGCCATAGAACAACGGAACCTCGATTTCATCAAATGAAAAGGAGGTGCATAAATCGACGTTCACCTGATAGCCGATATCATAAAGATCGGTTTGCATTCCTTCATAGTGTTTATGCTGGTAGTCGATTTGAACTTGAAAGAAGGAATGGCTGTCTATTTTTCTGCGAAACGAAAATCCGGCACAACCGCTATATGTGGGACTTTTGTTTACTTTTTCTTGCTTGAGAAAACTGCATAAAAGTCCGCCTTCTAGCCATATTTCCGGTTTAGCAAATACGATTTGCCCTTTGGGTTTTATTGTGTCATGCTGTGACCAACTGCGTTTGCAGGCCAATAAAGTCAGGAGGCAGACAATTGTTTTTATTGGAAAGCGAAACACAATCAACCTATTTCATTTGGTTGTTAAAGTAAAAACGAACAAAATCGGCGCAAATTTATTCGAGCTTGTCAGTGAAGATAAATCAAGCTCAATGATATGCTAAGGAATCAAGGGAAAGAATAGAGTGGTGAATGCCACGCTGATTAAGGGGTCGAATTGGTTTTACTTTAAGATTTGAAGCCTCCTTTCGGCTTTTCAACAATTCCATTCGTTGGATCGGGTATAAGGCCTATCGGTAGATTAGTTTATGATTTTCTTAAGCATGCACTTTTTTGCTTCGCATTTTTGAAATATCAATTTCTAGGGGATTGGAGGTGATATCGGAAGAATTCTTATATAATCTGCAATGATTCAGGTAATTCTACAATCCTTCAGTATATATGAACAATAACAACAACAGTTATCCTTCAAATGTGGATGAGATCAGAAGCATTTGGGAGTTGATTCTATGAAGGAGGAAACCGGTGAATGGAATATAAATACCAGCCTATGCACGCTAGAGGGAAAATCATTGCAATCATGCAAATAATAATACCCTTCCTTGATTTTCTGGCAAAGCAAACAATCAGGACAATGGCAATAAGTGCGCGGAGAATATTCCCAAAAATAAAATTGCTTCTAAAATCAGATCGCCAAACATTTGACCGGTTTTTTTAAGATGATTCTATCTCTCGCTTTGGGGCCGGGGAAGTGCTGCCCAGCAGATATAGGAAAAGGACTGCAAAAATAGATAGAGTGATTTTCATAGACTAATGTTGGGAACATCTTTCAAAACCCATCATCGTTTACCCCTCCAATATTGTATCTTATCCATTTGCCGAAATCATTTGTTACGTAACCGACCACGCTTTTTTCTTCCCGTTTGCTTCCAACCGAATAAGCAACGTTTATTGAACAGTCTCCGGTGATTCCTACCCAAACGGTTTTGCTTTCCCCGGATTGAAGTTTGTCAATATGCTTCGTTTCGCAACCTATAATGTCAATATTGGTCAACTCTCGTTCTGTTGAATTGTGAAAAGTAATTCGCATGGTATTGAGCAAGATCATGGATACCCAGCAATAAAACAGCATCATCGGTATATTGAGGAGCATCAGTCCACAAGTCAGTCTCAGTCTCTTTCTATATTCAACTTCTTTTAATGATTTAATCAGAATCGCAACAAAGACCCCAATATTGATTAATCCTGCAGCTACGATAAAGATATATCCGACGAACAGTAGATTACTTGCTGAAGTGAGAAAGTACAGACCAAAGATCATGGTCCCGAAAAGGAATGATAATAGAGCTGTCCATCGTCCAAGCTTAATGTATCGTTCGGAATTCATACAGGTAAGATAAGGTTAATTAACCTTTGCATTATAGGCCAGGTTCGATTCCTGCCTGACGAGCAAATTCCTGTCATTCTGATATTGAATTCCCGGAATTCATTCCACCCAAGTTCATCTTGAACTCAAAGAATCGTTTTAAAACCAATTAGTTGGGTTCTTCAACCTTGTCTTCTTTTCTTCTTTTTGTAGCCCGTTCCTCTTGCAACTTCTCGGAAATGTGATGCTTGAAATGTGATTCATCAATTTTGATGGTTGTCCAGCCAAAAGGTGTTTTTGATTTAATGTCACGCAAGTTTCGTGCGATTTGCTTTTTGCAGTAACTTGCCTTTTCCGGCAATTTTATATTATCTGCGGTTTCTGCAAGACTATTCCAAAACACTTCCGAAAAATAGTGTTCAGTCTCATCTGCGAGTTCTATTAAACTTTCCAGAGCCAGTTCCCATTCATGATGTGATAGAAACTCAACACAATTAATAAAATGTCTGTGGGAAAGATAGAAGTCAGGCATATAGTCGACCAAATGTCTTAATGCCTGCTCAGGAGTGTTAAAATGCTTGGGTTGTCCTTTTAGGAAGTCAAAAATCTTCACAATCTTCTTTCTAGGTTAGCTTATTACATGGAAAATTAGGTAAAATCCACCCAAATGGACCCAATTTTGGGTCCTTATAATAGTCCTCGGTTTTTGACCTCCCAGTCACCACCCAGTCATCAAGAAGATTTGAAAATTAGCCCGCGCGGGCACGAAAAGATAAACCCCTGTGTTAGCAGGGGTTTCGGGGTACCCGAACGGTTGAGATTATCGAACTTTTTGACTGACTTGTGGGAAGTAAAGTTGTTTATGAAAGGGTTTCAAAGCGGATGAAAAATCTTCAATAAGCCCGAACAAGAGATTCCAATGGGATGTTGAGCTTTTCATGAAGGTTGCGTACCATTTCGAGTGTGAGCTTGCGCTTGCGGCTAAGAATTTCGCTTACATGACCTTTATAACCGATTATATCAACATGGTCTTTTTGTTTATAGTTGAACTAGTAAACCATTGGAAATCAATAAAGAGGTGTTGTGAGGAGTTTTTACAAAAGCAAAAGACCCCTGATAATCAGGAGTCTTTGCCTTTAAGTACCCGGAGCCGGAGTCGAACCGGCATATCCGTGAAGATACAGGTGTTTGAGACCAGCGCGTCTACCAATTCCGCCATCCGGGCATTCCTTTGTGGAATTGGAAGGCGAAAGTACCTATTAGTTTGTATTTCACAAAAAAATAAGCGCAATGGCCCCCTTTTTTTGAGCAGAAAGGAGATTTTCGCTATCTTCGCGTCCCTATTCACAATACTTGGAAACCAAAGTCAAAATACTCTCTGGAAGCGCCACCCGATATCTGGCCGAAAAGATCGCCGGATCTTACGGTCAGTCCCTGGGCAATGTGGTGCTGACCCGCTTCAGTGACGGTGAGTTTCAGACTTCCATCGAAGAAACAGTCAGGGGTACGGATCTGTTTATTATTCAGTCCACTTTTCCGCCTACCGATAACCTTTTTGAACTCCTGCTCATGGTGGATGCGGCCAAAAGAGCCTCATCCAAGCAAATTGTGGCTGTTATCCCTTATTTCGGATGGGCCCGGCAAGACCGCAAAGACCGTCCCCGTGTTGCCATTGGCGCTAAACTCGTTGCCGATATGCTTATCGCGGCCGGAGTCACCCGCCTGGTTACCATGGACCTTCATGCCGACCAGATCCAGGGTTTTTTCAATGTTCCGGTCGACCACCTTTATGCCTCTTCCATTTTTCTTCCTTATATACAAAACCTCCAGCTCGATAACCTGACTATTGCCGCCCCCGATATGGGTGGTACCAAACGGGCCAATGCCTATTCCAAATACCTGAAAAGCGAAATTGTGATCTGCTACAAACAGCGCACCCGCGCCAATGTGGTAGACAGCATGACGGTCATCGGAGATGTGGAAGGAAGAAACATTGTGCTTGTCGACGATCTGATTGATACCGGCGGAACGCTCACCAAGGCAGCCGATATGATGATCGAACGCGGGGCCCTGAGCGTAAGAGCGGTGTGTACGCATCCTGTTCTTTCGGGTAAAGCCTATGAAAACATTGAAAAATCAAAAATAACCGAACTCATCGTTACCGATACCATTCCGCTTACCCAGACCTCACCCAAAATCAAAGTGCTGTCTGTGGCGACATTATTTGCCGATGTGCTGCATAAAGTGACCAGCTACGAAAGCATCAGTACCAATTTTATTATTTAATCGTCCATTCTAACAAACAGCTAAACCGGAAGAGACAGTGATACAGGACGGTATTGCGAGGCTTCCACAAAACAAACAAAATGAAAACACTAAACATCAACGGATCGGTTAGATCCAAAGTCGGAAAAAAGGGAGCAACCCACATTCGCAGAGAAGAAAAAGTGCCTTGCGTTCTGTATGGCGGTTCTGAGCAAATCTCTTTTTCTGTAATCGAAAAGGATTTTAAACCACTCGTTTTCACTCCTGACGTTCATACCGTGAAACTGAATCTGGATGGCAAAGAATACAATGCTATTCTTCAGGATATCCAGCACCATGTCATTTCTGATAAAATCATACACGCAGATTTTCTGCAGCTTGTTCCCGGTAAAGCGGTGACAATGAATATCCCTGTTCAGACAGAAGGCGCTGCGCCAGGTGTTAAAGCGGGAGGAAAACTTCAGAAAAAATTAAGAACGGTTCGTGTACGCGGACCTATCGAGAAAATGCCTGAAGCCATTAAGCTTGATGTTTCCAAACTCGAAATCGGTGACTCCATTCACATCGGCGATTTGAAATATGACGGTATGTCTTTCCTTCAGGCAAAGAACATCACCATCGTAGGTGTACGTATGACCCGTAACGTTGTTGAAGAAACACCAGCTGCCGGAGCCACCACAGCTGCCGCCACTCCTGCTGCAGGAGCTGCTGCTGCTGGCGCAAAAACAGATGCCAAAGCTCCAGCCGGAGATGCGAAAGCACCTGCTGCCAAAGCTCCAGCCGCGAAAGCCCCTGCTGCCAAAAAATAAATCATCCTTTTTTTTAAAAAATCCCCCGTTCAGTCAGATCGGGGGATTTTTTTTACCCATACAAGCCGGTTTTTTTATCCGCTTAATATCGGTTATGCCCTCGAAGAGTTCTGTTCGACAATGCTTGATTCGTCTGCCCCCCTTTATGAAAATGCATTTGTTTTGGGTGAGGGATAGAGGCATCCCGATAGCTATCGGGATTGTCTGAACTCCTTTGCAGCCTGAAAGCTTCTAAGAATCGAAATGCCTGATCTGTAACGAATTCAACGGGAGTGTACACTGTAAAGAGCGAGTGCCGAAAGCCCGGCCCTTAAAGTAAAGCGAAGGGCTTACTTCAGGGACACCCCCAAAGATCCGTGCCATTGAATTTTTGAATAATCTGTTTGATTTCCAGCAACATTTTTTTCCTGCCAATTCTATTCTGGGAATGGATATTGAGATTCTTCGGTATATTTGAATCATGAGCAAATTTCTGATTGCCGGACTGGGCAATATCGGCGAAGAGTATTCGGACACAAGACACAATATCGGTTTTCGCGTACTGGACGAACTGGCAAAAAGAGAAAGCATTTCTTTTCACACCGATCGGCTCGCTTCTGTGGCCGAATACAAATTCAAAGGCAAGATTTTTATCCTCATCAAGCCCTCCACGTTCATGAATTTAAGCGGCAAAGCAATCAATTACTGGATGCAGGCCGAAAAGATTCATCTTGAAAATGTGCTCATTCTCACCGACGATCTTGCACTTCCGCTGGGCACGCTGCGGCTGAAAACAAAGGGGAGCGACGGAGGCCATAACGGATTGAAAAGTATTCAGGAAACACTCAACAATACCGAATACTCCCGGCTTCGTTTTGGAATCGGCAACGAATTCGCAAAAGGGAAACAGGTGGATTTTGTGTTGGGAAAATGGACCGAGGAAGAACAGAAAGTATTGCCTCCGCGCATTGACCTGGCAATCGATATCATCAAAAGCTTTGGAACCATTGGCGTTTCCAGAACCATGAGTGCATACAATAACAAGTAAGGTTGTGTACACAAAATAACCTGAAGCAGAACGTCAAAAGAATTATTCAGGACAGCAGACTATAATCTCTCCAAAATTTTCCGCATACTCACTTTCTGTTCAATGATTCCGGGTAAGTCAGAAATGGCGACACGTTCCTGTTTCATAGAATCTCTTTCGCGGATAGTAACGGTATTGTCTTCAAGAGTTTGCGGATCAACGGTAATGCAGAAAGGCGTTCCGATGGCATCCTGGCGGCGGTAGCGTTTACCGATATTGTCCTTTTCTTCCATAGTACACATGTGGTCGAAACGGAGCATATTGAATATTTCAGTGGCTTTTTCAGGCAAACCGTCTTTGTTCATCAGCGGGAATACGGCCACTTTGATTGGAGCCAGAAATGCCGGCAGATTCAGAACCACGCGGGTGGTGTCATCTTCAAGTTTTTCTTCCTTATAGGCTTCCGACAAAAGGGCAAGAAACATCCGGTCCAGACCGATGGAGGTTTCAACCACATAAGGAACATAACTTTGATTCAGTTCAGGATCGAAATACTGAAGCTTCTTTCCCGAAAACTGTTCGTGTTGTTTCAGATCGAAATCGGTACGGGAGTGAATGCCTTCGAGTTCTTTGAAACCGAAAGGAAATTCAAATTCAATGTCGCAGGCTGCATTGGCGTAATGAGCCAGCTTGATGTGATCGTGAAAGCGGTATTTGTTTGCCGGGGTGCCCAGGGCATGGTGCCATTTCAACCGTGTTTCTTTCCAATAGGCGTACCATTCCATTTCGGTGCCGGGCCGGATAAAGAATTGCATTTCCATTTGTTCAAACTCGCGCATGCGGAAAATAAACTGACGGGCAACAATTTCATTTCGGAAAGCTTTTCCGGTTTGGGCAATACCAAAAGGAATTTTCATTCTTCCTGTTTTCTGAACATTCAGAAAATTGACGAATATACCCTGTGCGGTTTCCGGACGGAGATAGATCACCGACGCATCTTCGGCAACAGATCCCATAGCCGTTGAAAACATCAGGTTGAACTGGCGCACTTCGGTCCAGTTGCGGCTTCCCGAAACCGGGCAAACAATTTCGCAATCCACGATGATTTGCCTGACTTCGGTCAGGTCGTTGGCTTCGAGGGCATTTTTGAAACGGGTATGAATTTCCTCAATCTTCTGTTTGTTTTCCAAAACCCTGGGGTTGGTCTGGCGGAACATGGCCTCGTCAAAAGTTTCACCAAAGCGTTTGGCGGCTTTTTCAACTTCCTTGTCAATTTTGGCCTCGATCTTTGCCAGAAAATCTTCAATCAGCACATCGGCTCTGTAGCGCTTCTTCGAATCCTTGTTGTCGATCAGGGGATCATTGAAGGCGTCGACGTGGCCCGAGGCTTTCCAGGTTGTGGGATGCATAAATATGGCGGCATCAATGCCGACTATATTTTCGTGCAGCTGCACCATCGATTTCCACCAGTATTCTCGGATATTTTTTTTGAGCTCAACACCGTTTTGGGCATAATCATAAACGGCACTTAATCCGTCATAGATTTCGCTCGATTGAAAAATGAAACCATACTCTTTGGAGTGGGAGATAACGTTCTTGAAATGTTCTTCGTTGTTTGCCATAAGGCCGCAAATGTAAACGTAAATTGTGAATTCTTAAAAGACGCGTTATATAACCAGACTAGAATTCAACATGGGCGCGAATGGCCCAGACATTGACGGGACCCCGGTCGCGGTTATAGGCCGGGTTTTGAACATACTGGTAATCGCCGCTGATCCAGAATGTTTTTGCGATCTGGGCGCTGTAGTAGATTTCGGTAATCAGTTCGGAGCCGTAATGAGGCAGTTGCCCGTCGCCAAGCATGAATCCATAACCTCCGTAATTCAGAAAATCCCAATGGTCTTTGGATATGTTGTTGACTATGCCGGCTATTCCCACAATGTCATTGGGCCGCTTCCATTTTTTACCTTTTATGTTTAATCCTCCGCTTACGGTCTGATCGATTTCGGTGAAGGCCCAGGTGGCCGATTTGCCATCGTTCCAGCTGGTGCGGATAAATGCGGTGGTATTGTCGCTGAGCTGCTGTTCGGCATTGAGGCCGAAGCCGTATTTTATTCCGCCATAGCTTGTGCGGCTGTCCACATTCATGGTCGTGTCTGTTCTGTTCAATAAGTTACGGATGGCGGTTTGGTAGTTTACTGCCCGGCTGAGGTTCCGGAAAACCAGCAAACGGACAATTCCTTTCTTTCCTTTTAATCTGAAATTTTTCTCCAGTTCAAGCGTCTCGCCTCTGGCTTCAGCGATATTCGGGTCGAATACCTCGCCATTGGCAGTGGTGCAGACGGCAGTTTCGGCGAAACGGATGGCATAACGGGGGGTCACCAGTTCGGTTACCACACCCCAGGTATATCCGCGGGTATTGGCCGGGTAATCCCAGGCTCCGTTGCTCATCAGGGCCCAGTTCA
>PLXK01000138.1 GCA_003151415.1 Bacteroidota bacterium | reverse complement strand
AAACGTTGCGGTCTCAGAAGCCGTTGGATTACATCCTTGAGAGTTCGAGTCTCTCTTCGGGCACAAAAAATCAGTGTGAGAGCGAGTGTGGGAGGAATTCACACTGATTTTTTTCTTCACACTCACGCTGACACTCACTCTGACCGGATCTTCAAACGGAGTGATTATTTCCCAAAATGCTTACTGCCACTCTACTGTCAGGGGCTTGAATCTAAATACAAACGCGGAGAGCCATACATATGCTCTAAGTTTTCCATCCCACCGCATTTGAAATAAGGAATTGAATTAAGAATTACCTCAAACCCTCTTCTCATGTTTGATTTTGAAAAACTCGAAGTCTACAAGAAAGCAAAAGCATTTAACAAAGTCATTTATGCTTTTTTGAAATCCACCAAAAACCTTGATAGTATCACGCGTGATCAGTTAAGAAGAGCTTCATTTAGCATTATGCTGAATTTAGCAGAAGGAACAAGCAGATTCAGCAAAGCAGATAGAAGGAACTTTATGGTCATAGCCCGTGGTTCGGCATTTGAATGCGTTGCTATTCTTGATTTTCTGCAAGATGAAAATCTGCTGGAACAGGAAAAGTATCAGCTGTATTACCGGGATGCAGAGGAATTGTCCAAAATGCTGTTTGCAATGATCCGGAAGTTGGAAACAACAAACAAAAAATCAGTGTGAGTGTGAGAGCGAGTGTGATGAAAATAGTTTGAATCCTCACACTCGCTCTCACACTGATTTTCACGCTCACTTTGTGATCTCCACCCTTTTCACAGCAGTCCCCATATCGCTTTGAATTCTTAGCAAATACAATCCCGCCGAAATACCTGACAAATCCAAAGAGCACATATTCTTTGTGCCATTCATCGCGGTTTTGAAAATGGAATTTCCCAAAACTCCGCAGAGCTCAAGACTCTGTATGGGGTTGGAAGGATCGGTATTGAGAATCTGAATTTTATCGGCTGCAGGATTAGGATAAATCGAAAAGGAAGCAGAAAGCGTTTCGGAATTTTGGATAAAGGCTATTTGGTTATTGGCAGAAAGCAGATGCAGCTCGGGATCGAAATAAACAAAATCTGCAGTAAAATTCAATTCGGTTGTAAATGTTTGTCCCGAAAAAGTATGGTTGAATACAATCGTGGTGTCATGCCCGCCCCCTGTAAATTCGATTGGTATTGGCATTTCAAAAAAAGTAACCGATGAATCACTTTGGGTTTGATTGGCTGTCAGGCTCACATTTCTTCCGGTCTGGGTCCAGAGAATCTGATAGGAGGGGTAGCCTTTGTTGTCATACCACTCATGTAAAAAATGGCTCAGGTTTTGTCCGCTCGCAGTTTCAAGGTGGCGTTGCAGATCCGGAGTTTTGGCATAGGCATAGGCAAGAGCAGGATCATTGAGGTAATCATGGAGAGCCTTGAAAAATACATTGTCGCCAAGTTTCCAACGCAGCATGTGCAGCAGGTAAGCCCCTTTGGAATAACTCAGGCTTCCGCTGAAAATGCGTGAAACACTCGTTGTGTCGTCTACTTTGACCGATCCGTGGGGTGAGCGGCAGGCGTCCGTGGATGTGCTCTTTCTCCAGCTTTTCCAGTTTTCCGGAAAATATCTTTCTTCCGTCAGGGCTTCGAAATAGGTGGCAAAACCTTCATTGAGCCAGATGTCTTCCCAACTGCCCAGTGTGATCCGGTCCCCAAACCATTGGTGGGCACATTCGTGTGAGATGAGCACGTTCGAAAAATCTCCGACAAAACTCATGGTTTGATGTTCCATGCCACCACCCCAGCCAAACTGCGCATGTCCGTATTTTTCATTTTGGAAAGGATAGACAATGGTCAGGCTGTCGAACAATGCAATTGTTTTTAAAATCTGAGGAGTGTTGGCCTGGGCATAAGCAAGATTTTCGGGATAAACATAATTCAGGATCTCGAGCGAATCGGTGCTGGCGGGGTTGAGACGCATGTAATTGGAATACTGCACATAATTCGTCACAGCTATAGCAACGAGATAAGTGGCAGTTGGGTAACGGGTTTTCCAGTGAAAGGTTTTGTTGTTTCCCTTTGTTGTTTCAGAAACAAGCAGGCCATTGCTTGCCACCCTGTTTCCCAAAGGTGTGGTGACAAAGATGTCGAGTGAGTCGATTTTATCCACCAGATTTTGCTTGCAGGGCCACCAGTCTTTTGCGCCATAAGGTTCAGACAGTGTCCAGATAATCGGTGCCCCCTGATGATTGCCCTGATAAAAGGAGCCAAAGCCCGTGGCCGGCGGGACGCCATGGTAATAGACCGTAACGGAGTCAAGTGTATTTATCGCAACAGAAGCCAAAAGTCCGATTCGAAGCAGATTGTCGTTTCCCGGCCCATGGATGCACGAAAGGTTATTCTGGTGATACCGGACCGAATCAACTATCAGGGAATCGTGCAAATCGAAATTCAGCTGACTAAAAGCATTCACCGTAGGCTTGAAATAGGAGGTGATGGCCCCGGAGATAAAGTTTACAGCGGGGTCAACGCTCCACTCGCAGCGCTGGTAAACAAGGTTGTAATCGTTGGCGAAGCCTGCAACGGATGGAACCAAATGCCGCATGTGGGCCTTCATCTCCGATTCAATGAGGTTGCATTGCTGATCTGCTCTGTTGACAGGCTGAGCGTTGAGAGAAAACGAAAATATCCATACAAAGAAGACAAGTACTTTGTTCATGAGACAAGGATGATCCCAGCAAGTTAAGCAAAATACGTCAAAAGACATAACGACGGGCAGGAAAGCCCGTCGTTGGGACATCCTGTATGGGGCTTAGTCTTTGGATTTTTTGATAAATGCGCCGTCTTTGTCAAAGATCAGGTCCGTCTTTTCAACTTCCGCCTCGAAGGTCATCACTCCTTTTGAGTCAACAATTTTTGCGGCTTCTTTGATCTTTTTGCCGGCCTTGTTTTTAGTGATGTAGTCGGTCACCGTTTTGGGCAATGCGCTCACTTCGATCTTTGTTTCTGTTTCAAGTAAAAGACCGGAAGGGTCAATAAGAACCGACATTTCGGTTTTCCCCTGATGGAATTTCACTTCAAAATTGCCATTCTCTTTTTCCCACTTTTCAGCTTTGACACCGGCATAGAGTGCAGCGAATTTGGTTTTGACAGCAGCCGGTACTGCAGCTTCAGCGAGTTTGGACTCTTTTTTTTCTTTTGATTCCTGTGCATTTGCGAAACTCAGTCCGCCTGCAAGAACGACCGATAAAATGATTTTTTTCATGATGGTTTTTTTTAGGTGCAACAAGATTACGGACTGATTCTGTATGAACTCTGGAGAACGAATCGGCAAAAACGAATCAGGAATTTCGGCGGGGCGTTCAGAATTTGTAAATCCGGAGCTCGGCTTCCTGCTTTTCGGTTTGAGGAAGTGCAATATACAGGGTATGGTCTGAGGGATTGTAAAGTGCCGTTTTGGTCCCTTTCCGGGTGGCTATTCGTTGTGAAAGGCTGAAGTCACCGCTGGTGGTGTCCTCTTTGAAATCGTCAATGAACCCTTCTCCGCAGATAATGTACAGATCGCGGGTTGTTTTATCATAAAAAATATCATCCGCATCCTTCGAGCAAGACCAGGATGCAATAGGTTTTCCGGTATTCACATCAAAGACAAAGCATTTGGATGGATAGCGGGTTGCAATGAAAAGTCTTTGTTTGCCTGGATCGAATGCCATCGGAAAGTTTCCCTTGGCGCCCGGGATCTTCCAGCTGGCAATGACGGCTTTCTTCTTCATGTCAACGACTTCAATGGCATCTGACTGGGGGACATTGACATAAATCAATTTGCGGGCTTGATCCAGCTCAAAGGCTTCGGGGTGGGCGCTGAGCGGGATGCTTCCTTCCTGTCTCGAGTAATTCAGGTCAAGAAGAGCAAGCCCTCCGTTGCCGTATCCCACATAGGCGATGTGGCTTGCAGAGTCGTAACGGATATTGTCCGCATCGTCTCCGACATCAATACAGGCAATCTGTTTGAAGCCGTTGCAGTGAAAAATCGTGCATTTGCCGTCACCGCCATTGCTGGTGAGTATTCGGTCGGTTTCTGAAGAGCAAATCACAGACTGGGGTTGCTGCAGTTCTGCAAGGCTGGTGTCCGTTCTTCCTTTTTCGAGATCGACGACTTCAAGGGTATTGTTCCCCAGTGCGGCGATATACAGTTTTTTTTCATCCGCCGAGACGGCCAGGTGGTCAATCCTTCCGTGTACTCCCGGGAGAAAAATCCGGCTGAAGGGCATACCCGGGGAATCGTTTTGCCCGATCGCTTCGGCCAACGGGCAGAAAATTAGCAGACACACGGTCAGGGTATATGCGAAAGGTTTTTTCTGAATCGATAATTTATTCATAACGGTTAAGAACTAAGCTGGATAAGCAATTACCGCGGGATCCCGGCGAAAAGCTATTTCCTGTAGACAAGTTTCAATAAGGTTGGAAAAACAATCAGCAGCAGCGGCAAGGCGGCTACGAATCCGCCTATGACTGCTATGGCCAGTGGCTGGTGCAATTGTGCGCCGGTACCGATTCCGAGTGCCAGGGGCATCAATGCAATAATCGCGCCCAAAGCAGTCATCAGTTTTGGCCGCAGACGGGTTGAGATGGAATAAATGATGGCATCTTCCGTTTCTGAATGATTCAGGGTGTTTCTGAACTGCTGAAAAGTGAAAATCGCATTTTCACCGATAATTCCGACAATCATGATCAGTCCTGTATAACTGCCAACGTTCAAAGGTGTGTGTGTTAAGTAGAGCGCCAAATAACTGCCGGCAGTGCCCAGCAGGGCGATAAAAAGGATAAGGATTGCGGCCCTGAAATCCCTGAAAAGAAAAAGAATGGTCGCGAACACCAGCAGGCTGGCACAGATAAGGATCAGAAGAAGTTCCTTAAAAGATTGCTGTTGTTCGGCATAGGCTCCGCCAAAACTGTACCGATATCCTTCAGGCCAATGAATGTCTGACTTCATTTTCGCCTTGATTTTTTTCATAACGCTTCCCAGGTCCTGTTTGTTCAGGCGCGCCGTGACGGCTACCATGGACGAGAGGTTTTCACGGTTTATTTCCGCCACTCCGGGAACAATGCTGATGTCCGCAAATTCAGTGATGGGCTTCAGTTTGCCGCCGGGCAGGAAGAGGAACTGTTCCTTGAGTTTGCTCAGACCGGAGAATTTGCTGTAAGGGTAAATCATGCGAATGTCAGTCATTTGTTCATTTTCCAGAACACTGCCCTGGACATTGCCTTCGAGCTGGGCCTGCATCTGGAATTGAAAATCGGGCGGAGATATTTGGTATTGTGCCAGTTTTACCAGATCCGGCCTTATATCAACCGAAGGTCCGGCAATCACAATTCCGTCGAATACATCGGCCGTGCCCGGAACGCTCTTTGTGATTTCAGCAACTTCTTTTGCCAGCTGGTTCAATGTTGTTTTGTCCCTGCCATAGAGTTTGATTTCTATGGGTTGAACCGAGCTCATCAGATCCCCAAGCATATCTCCAATAACTTGTCCGAAATCGACTTTCAGTGAAGGCTGGGACGATTCTATTTGTTTTCGAATGTCATCGATGACCTGGTCTGTGCTTCGTTTGCGTTCCTTTTTTAATTGAATCAGATAGTCTCCCTTGTTGGGTTCGGTGATGAAAAAACCCATTTCGGTTCCGGTCCTGCGCGAATAACTCTCTACTTCGGGCACATTAACAATTGATTTCTCAACTTCCCGCATGATCTTGTCGGTCTCCTCCAGAGATGTGCCGGGCGGCGATTTGTAATCCAGAACAATGGTCCCTTCATCCATTTCGGGAAGGAACCCTGTTTCCATCTTCGGATAAATATAAACGATCGCTCCTGCCAGCAAAACAGCAAATGCGATACCAATAGCGGGTTTGTGAATGAAAAAGGAGACCCATCCGTTTCGGTTTATCTGTTTCGGGGGAGAAATGAGTTGTGCCCGTTTTTTGTCTTTCCGTGTAAAGAGCAGATAAATAACGGGCAGTCCGATCCAACTGACGAAAAAGGAACACACCAGGGTAATGATCATGGTATCTGTGAGCACCCGGAAATAGGAACCGGCCACTCCGGTCATCAGAACAAAAGGTACAAAAATGACGATCGTGCTTAAAGAAGAACCAACCATTGCCGGCAGCAGGTAATGAACAGCCTTCCTGACAAGCTCGGGTGATTCTTCATCCACCTGTTCTTCCTGCATGCGGTGTATTTGTTCAACAACCACAATTGCATCATCGATGATCAGTCCAATCGAAGCCGCAATGGCACCCAGCGTCATGATGTTGAAAGTATAGCCAAATGCGAAAAGAGACAAAACTGTCAGCGACAAGGTAACAGGAATCGTAATGAGAATGGTCATGCTTGCTCTGAAAGAGCGAAGAAAAATAACGGCCACCAATATCGCCAGAAGCAAACCGATCCACAGGCTGTCGTTTACACTGTTGATGGTGGTGCTTACGAAATCGGACTGATTGTAGTAGGGTTTTACAATTACGCTTTTGGGAATGATTCCGCGCAGTGCCTTTACCTTCTCCTGCATGTCTCTGGAAAGATCAAGCAGGTTGGCATTGGGCTGTCTCTGGATGGTGATGAGAATGGCATCTTTGCCATTGGCGTTGATCCGGATGTATTCGATTTTCTCTTTTACATTGACAGCGGCCATTTCCTTCAGACGGATGACCCTCTTTCCATCGTTTCTGATGACAATGTTTTCTATATCCGTTTTATTTCGGAGGGCGGCATCGGTCACATTCAGATACAGCCTTCTGTAATCGGAAGAATATCCGTTTGAATTGACAAAATTTGTCTGATTCATGGCGTTGGAAATAACTGCAGGAGTCACCGAGAAGGAGCTCATCTTCTCCGGATTTAATTCAACCCAGTACTCTTTTGTTTTTCCTCCGATAACCCGGACAACGGAAACTCCTTCGACCTGCGAAAGGAAAGGCTTGATAACCGTGTTTGCCAGTAATTTCAGTTCTATCGGACTTTTCTCATCGCTTTCGACAGTGAATCCCATGACCGGCAAAAGGGAAGGGTTCATCTTTTCAATGGAAATGGCGGTGTTGGGCGGAAGCGTGTTTCTGATCTGGTTGATCTTACTCTCCATCATCTGTTGAGTCAGATTCACATCCGCATTCCAGTTCAGAAAAGCGGAAATTTCGCAGCTGCCCCTGCTGGTCGAGCTGCGGATCATTTTAACATTGTAGACCTGCTTAAGCGCCTCTTCAAGAGGTTTGGTTACGGTCACCATCATTTTCTCGACAGGCTGTTCACCGTTGTCTGCAATCAGCTTGATCTTTGGAAAGGTGACTTCGGGGAACAAAGAAGTCTGCATCCGGCTGTATGCAAAGAAACCTCCCAGAATAGTCAAAAGCAGGAGAATGGAAACCGGACTTTTATAAGCAGTAAAAAAATTCTTCATCAGGGATGTGCTTCATTGATAATAACCCGGGCGGTATCGGCCAGTCCGTAATTTCCGCTTGTCAGAATACGATCTGAATGGAGAAACAAAGGCTCTGTGATTTCAATCCTCTCAGGAGTTTCAAGCCCTTTATTTACCGGCACTTTTATTGCCGTAGAATCATTGATCAGTTTCATGACCCAGAATTCGGTTTGCGTTTCATTCGAAAGGATGGCTGATTTGGGTAGGGTATGGGCCTTGTCCCTGTGGGTCTTTGCAATACGAATCCGGACAATGAGGTTTTCGGGTAACGAGATGCCCGTAGCGGGTTTTACAAGAAAACTTTCCGTCTGGGAATTGACATCCATAGCCGGAAGATTGGAACGGATTGTGCCGGGTACAATTTCCTTATCGGGCAGGAGGATGTCGCAGGAACTTCCTTCTTTTATAAACTGGTGCAATTCGTAAGGAACATCCAACAGGAAAAGAAAGCTTGTTTTGTCAGAGACGATACAAAGTTCGTCTCCTTCGAGTACATAGTCTCCGATGTGCCGGTTAAGCGTACTGATGATCCCGTCCTGAAACGAATGAATTTTGATCAATCCCGCAAACCGAAAAGTCGTGTCGTTGCTTTGATTGCCGGATTTGTTTTCCAGGGCGGATGCTTCTTTGGTTTTAATGACAAAGAGTTCCTGGTCTCTTTTTACATGATCCCCCAGGCTTACTTCCATCTGGTTGATGTAGCCCGAGGCTGCCGATTTAACGCTGTTCTTTTTTAAAAAAGAAGAGGTTGCATTGAGCTCGATGTATTCTGTAAGAGGACCCGTACGCATACTGTCTGTCAGAACAGGGGTAATGGTTTGGGCGGCCGGTTCTTCTTCGGCAGAAGGCGCCGGTTTGTTCTGACAGCTGCCCAGCAAAAGTAAAACAAGGAAAGAGAGAAGGGCTTTGAATAGTTTCATGGATAGTTTCAGCTAAACGTGTTGAAATTGTGTTTTCAGATCAGGGGCAAGTTGACAATGTGCAACTGGCATTACTTTTCACTCTTTTCTTCTTTTCTTCTTTTCTTCTCTTTTTCTTTTCTTTTCTTTTCTTTTCTTTTCTTTTCTTTTCTTTTCTTCTCTTTTCTTCTCTTTTTCTTTTCTTCTCTTCTTTTTGCCAACTGCCAACTGCCAACNNATGAACGATGAATGATGAATGATGAATGGAAGAAAGAAAATCAATCACCAAAGCGACGCCCAACTGCCAACTGCCAACTGCCAACTCCCAACTCCCAACTCCCAACTCCCAACTGGCCATTTTTTAATTACCAGTTCCAGTAATTAAGTTCATTACTCAGCAGCATTTGTTTAATCATCAGCATCTGCAGGCTGTTTTTGATTTCCTTGTAATTTTTTACAGCCAGAATGAAGTCGCTCACTGGCAGCGCGCCAATGTTAAGTTCTTGTTTTCCGAATCTGATTTGATCTTCAGAGAGTTTGAGTTGTTTGTTCGTTTGACGGATCAGGCCTTCGTTTTCTGATAATTCATGTGTAATGGCGGCAATTTCTTCATTGAACTGGCTCTTGAAAAACTGCTGGTAACTGCTTCGCGTGTTTTCAGCCAGATCTGTTTTTTTGAATTCAAATTGTTTTTGTTTGCCATCATACAGCGGAAGCGAGAAGTTCAGGCCAAAACTGGTGCCGAAATTCTTGTACAGGGTTGAGGGTTGAGAGCTTAAAACTCCGCCATCAGCGAACCAGCTCAGCCGGGGCCGGTAATTGGCTCCGGTAAGGTATTTCTGATTGCTTATCCTGAGGCTGTCAATGCGATAGGACAGAAGAAAACGGGAGGAGGAAACATCAACGCTTGGATTTCCTTTTAGCTGCGGATCGGCAAGCAGGGGCCTTGTGGTGTCGTTAATTCCACAAAGCAGATTCAGGGCAAAGACGTCTGTGCGGAATTGTGATTCCTCCTGCATAATTGAAATTTCCTGCGACTGAATTGTCACCAGAAAGGTGGTGTAGTCAAAGGCTTTATACACGCCCCTTTCAACCAGTTGCTTCAGATAGGTACTTTCGTCCTGCAAAAGCTGCAAGGTGTTTTTTGCGTACTCCATTCTCTGAATGTCTGCATAAGCGATGATGTATTGCGAAGTGATGTTTCGCTTTAATTCATGCTCGGCCTGAACCGATGTATTGCTGGCGCTCTGGCCCTGCAGGCGAATGTTTGCATACTGGGGAGCAAGTGTTTTTTTGTTGAACACATTCTGACTGACGCCCACAAGGAATTCATAATTCCCGGAATTGGTAACGGCCTGATCATATCCATACCCGTTCACAACCGGAGCAACGAGTATCTGACCGATCATGTTCACCTGCGGTTTATGAGCGGCAAGGATTTTCAGGCTGTCCAGAGCGCTGGTTTGCACCTGATTGTGGTATTCATTTATCTGGGGACTGTTTTTCAGTCCCTGCTGCAGGTAATAGTCAAGCATTCGCGTTTGACTGCCGGCAAACGACAGCTGAACTAAAAAGCAAATGAGGAGCAGGGCTGTTTTTTTTGACATAAGTACCTCCCGGGATCAGGCCGGTGAATTTAACACTAATGTATGAAGTCCTTCGCTGTAAGAATAAAAGATTTGAATCTGGAAGGTATCGCAGATCTGTTTGACGATTGCAAGACCTAGGCCAAGAGAGTCGCTCGATGGGTTTTCCTTCCGGAAGCGGTCAAAAAGCTGAGCAGGCGGAGTTTTTAAACTTTCACCGGTATTGCAGATGATTAATCCTTGTCTGGTGGTTTTGATATGCAGCTGGCCGTTTTTTACGTTGTGTTTGATTGCGTTGCCGATCAGGTTGGTGATGAGGACATCGGCCAGCACGGGATTCATTTGCACAGCGGGGCTTTCATTCAGTTCTTTGCTCACCTGGATTTGCTTCAGGAGCAGAAGCTCTTCGAAATGATCCAGTTTTCCTTCCACAAGTTCATTGATCCGGATGGTTTTTGTTTCTGTGAATTGGAGGTTTCCGATTCGGGTAAGCAGAATAAGCGCTTGGTTGAGTTTTGAAAGCCGGTTCGTGCTTTCATTCACTTCACGGATGAGTTTAGCCTGTTCCGGACTCAGGTCTTTGGATTGGATCAGGATCTCCAGCTTTGATTTGATAATGGCCAGCGGTGTCTGTATTTCGTGTGAGGCATTTTCTGAAAACGTTTTCAGGCTGATGTAATCGGAATGAATTTTATCTGACATTTTCGCAAGAGCCGCATTCAATTCATCGAATTCAAGGATCCCCGATTTTTTAAAAGACCGGCCCTGGTTTTGGGAAAGGCTGAAGTTTTTTAACTGGTCAAGAGCCAGATAAAAAGGCTGCCAGAGTCTTTTGGAAATCCATTGGCTGATCAGCAGCATACCACCAAGCAGGGCAGCAAGTATGGCGAGCATCGATTTGACAATGGGCGGAATCAGGTCGTCGGATTCGAAAAGGGCCCGTCTGATCGTGATGGCGTAATTGCCAGATGGAAGAGCGTGGCTAAACGAGTAAATGCGGTAATGAAGCACTTCGTCTTCCTCTTTGTCATAAATAAGGGTGTCGTGCAGATGCGGCTGGATGACTGAAGCAGATTGGGTAATGCTGATTTTGTCTCCGACGTCGATCCTGTTTTCTGGAACCTTGCCCAGTGTATCGAGACTGCGGATTATCTGAAGGGCTTCCGAATGAAGTTTCTCTGTGGCGTCAATAGACATGATGTGTTTTAATTTTTTATAAAACACAAACGTTCCGGCACAAAAAATGACCAGAGCAATGAGAATGTAGTACAGATTTGTTTTGCTGAGCAGTTTCACTTTTCTCCGAATTTATAACCCATTCCATAGACCGTTTGAATGTAATCCTCAGCATCCTTTTCGATCAGTTTTTTTCGCAGGTTTTTAATGTGTGAGTAAATGAAATCGAATGAATCAGCTGTATCCATATCGTCACCCCAAAGATGCTCTGCAATACTTTCTTTGGTAACGACCCTGTTTTTATTGGAAATAAAAAAGAGCAGCAGGTCAAATTCCTTTTTTGTCAGGGCGATGGGTTGGGTGCCGACGGTCACCAGCATTTCTTCCGGGATCATACTGATTTCCTGAAAGACAATTTCTTTGTTTCCTTTAAAGCTTCGCCTCCGGATGATGGATTTGATCCTTGAATTCAGTTCGCTCAGATGAAATGGTTTTGTGAGGTAATCATCCGCGCCCAGATCCAATCCGCTGATCTTATCGTCGAGCGAATTTTTTGCGGAAATAATAATGATACCGGTTTCAGACCCTTTTTTCTTTAATTCCCGGATGATTTCAAGTCCGCTGCCTCCCGGAAGCGAGATGTCGACAACCAAACAATCGTAGGAATAGATGTCTGCTTTCATTCTGGCGCTCTTAAAATCATTGGCCAGTTCACAGGTATGGCCTTCCTCACGCAGGTAAGACAAGATTGAATCGGATAAAGCTTTTTCGTCTTCAATGAGCAGGATCTTCATAATTTGATTCTTATCCGGTTTAAGAATTCTTTGTTCGCCAAAGCGGATTACCTGTCCCTGTTCCTGGGGAGAATGAGCCATGCCGAAAATTCAAATTCACAGAATCTTTTTACGCTACAGCTGATTTTGAACAAAGTAAAGATACGATTCTGGATCAAATCTGAATTTGAAGGCGGTGCTCTTGCGTTTCAGAAGTTTTGCCTTTGATAATTGCACGCACTTGCTTATTGCTTACTTTTACTTTCTAATTTGAAAGCGCATGGAATACAGACATCTGGGTAAATCAGGTTTACAGGTAAGTGCATTGTCACTGGGTTCGTGGGTCACATTCGGTTCCCAGATCGGGGATGATGTTGCCGAAGAATGCATGAAATCCGCTTATGATTCGGGTGTGAATTTTTTTGACAACGCCGAAACCTATGCCAGTGGCAAATCGGAAATTGTCATGGGTCATATTCTCAAAAAGATGGGCTGGGAAAGGAGCACATTTGTTGTCTCCAGCAAGGTTTTCTGGGGAGGGAAATTGCCCAATCAAATGGGCCTGAGCAGGAAACATATTTTTGAAGCTTGTCACAACGCATTGAAAAGACTGCAGGTCGATTATCTTGATTTGTATTATTGCCACCGTCCTGATCCCAATACTCCCGTTGAAGAAAGCGTTCGGGCCATGCATGATCTGATTGCACAGGGGAAAGTGCTTTACTGGGGGACAAGCGAATGGAGTGCACAGCAGATTATGGAGGCCTGGATGATTGCCCGGCAGTATAATCTCTCTCCGCCGGTAATGGAACAGCCCCAATACAACATGTTCCATCGCCAGCGATTTGAATTGGAATATGCCCGCTTATTCACTGTCTGCGGAATGGGGGCGACAATCTGGTCGCCACTGGCTTCAGGTCTTTTGACTGGCAAATACAATAACGGTATCCCGGAGGGCACACGGGTGACAAAACCGGGTATGGAATGGCTCAAAGAAAAGGTGCTGGGCGAATCGGCAAAAGCCAATATAGAGAAAGCGAAAAAACTGAATAAAGTTGCCGCTGAGTCCGGTTTAACCCTGACACATCTGGCCCTGGCCTGGTGTCTGAAGAACCCGAATGTTTCCAGCGTCATTACCGGTGCCTCAAAAGTATCGCAGGTAAAGGAGAATATGAAAGCGATTGATGCCGTTGAGAAGATGACTCCGGATGTGATGGAAGCCATTGAGAAAATCATAGATAATAAACCCGTCGAACCCGGAATGTGATTTTCAGAGCCTTTTTCTGATGAATTCCGGACGGGTCTGTTTAAGGATATCCTCTTTATTGCAAATCCTCTGGTTTCTTCCTGAATGCATGCTACTTTTCTTTCAATCTTCCGCCTTCAAAATAATACTTCATGTAATAGGTTTCCGACAGATCACTGATCATGACACCTTTCTTAACGGTTGCATGAACAAACTTGTTATTGGTGAGATAAACACCCACATGTGAAATTTTGTCGGATTCGATTTTAAAAAATACCAGATCTCCTTCATGCAGTTGTGTCTTCGGAACAGGTCTGCACTGAATGAAGAGGTCTTTTGAGGAGCCGCTGATATCCCTTTCAAAAACGCTGTGGTAAAGCATTTCGGTAAAGCCCGAGCAATCGATCCCATTGCGGTTTTTACCACCATAGAGGTATGGGGTTCCGGTCCATGCATCGATAAAAGCATAGAGACGGGTGTTGTTGATCTGTTCTGGTTGAATGCCAAGAATGCCCGCATATTTAGTGCGAAGTTTTTGACTTTTCTCGTTTTCTTCGGACAAAGAGCGGTTTTTCCCTCCGGCAGCCTTTTCTGTGGTGTGACAGGCAGAGAAAGCAGTGAGAATCAATGCAAAGAGAATGAAATACCTGTATCTGGAAATGAGTTTCATGTCTGACGAAGATAGCCTGCAAAAGCTGTCGATTTTATTGATTAACCATTTATATTTCAATAGATTAATGTTAATAATGGGCTGATTTTTTAGTTTGGGCTAAAATCTCTATTTTTGAAAGTTGAGAAACAGAAAATCGACAAAAATCATTTCCACATAGAATATTGATTGGTACGGATGCAGAATGCCGGGGCCTGGTTTTTTTAGATTATGAAGAAATTAGTCATCATACTTGTAGGGTTGTTTCTGATTTCCTCCGCTTTTCAGCAGAAGGAAGACGCCGCCGCGAGTAATGCCAAATGCAAGGTCATTTTCCTGTACAATTTCACCAAGATGATAAAATGGCCTGATGAATACAATGATGGAAATTTCGTCATCGGTGTATATGGTTCCTATCCTCCGTTAATCACGGAGCTCAACAAGATGGCCAATGTGAAAACAGTGGGCTCTCAGAAATTTGAAATCAGGACTGTCACCACCCTTGAAGCGGCCACCAAATATCACATTCTGTTTGTTCTGAACGATAAGATAGGTCAATTCAGTGAAGTCACGGCAAAGCTCAAAGGAAAGGGAACCTTGCTCATCACCGAAAAAGACGGCATGATGAAAAAGGGATCCATGATCAATTTTGTCGTTGTCGACAACAAAATAAAATTTGAACTCAGTAAAGCCAATGCTGAAAAGCAAAAGCTGAAAATTGCACATGATCTTGAAGCACTAGCAGTCAAAGGAAATGATTAAACGCCTCATCCATATTTGTTTTGCGTTCGCATTCGTGCTTACATGTGCCGGTGCATACGGGCAGAACGCGGACTTTGTTGCAGCCTACACCTTTATTCAGCAAAAACAGGTTGACAGCGCGAAAGTACATATCGATCGTGCAATCAAGGACCCGGTAACTGCCAAAGATCCCCAGGTGTGGTACGTCAGAGGATTTATCTACAAATTCTATTACAAGACCAAGGAATCTGACAACCGCTCTTCACCGGCCAGAGTAGAGGCTCTGAAATGTTTCCGCAAATCCATCGTTTTGGATACAGCACATAAATTCACAAGCGACAATCACGACAATATGAAATCAATTGCAACACGTTATTACAACGATGCTGCACAGGCTTTGGATACCTCGAATTACAAAGTTCCGATTCTCAACTTCGGTACTTACCGCGAGATCATGAAGGAGGTGGATCCGTCCATCGACCTGACCCAGAAAGAAACGGAATTCTCCATGGCACTGGCCAATATCTATACGAATCTGTACAACAAGAGTCCCAAAACACGGGATAATTTCCTGGAACTGGCCAAGGATTGCTACAACAAGGTACTTGCCGTTCAGCCCAACAATGTCAGTGCGAATTACAACATGGGAATTTTATACTACAACCAGGCCGTGCGCCTGATCAAAGGAGCGGATTATGATATCGATCTCACTTCCATTGACGGGATCCAGGACGACCAGGTCAAATTGTTTAAACAATCCCTGCCTTTGATGAAGAAAGTGCATGAACTCGATCCTCAGAAGGAAGAAGCCATTCAGGCCCTCTCTGGTATTTATTTCGGATTGAATGATTTTGAAACATCCAAACACTTCCAGGAAATGATTGATGCCAAGAAAAAGCAGAATCAAAACCCGGAAAAAAAGGAAAAGTAAATGTATTTCTGCGTCAGACCTTTGAAACAGTATGAAGTTCAGATTTTCGATAGGACGTAAAATAGGCTTGGGTTTTGCTGTGCTTATCCTGTTAACACTGATAGGGTTCGGCACAACGCTCTTGACAATCAAGAAGAGCAGCGAGATCAATACCGAGATTAATCAGTTGTATACCCCATCCGTCGGCGCCCTGCAGGAGCTCAGTAATCTGGTCGTAAGATCAAAAATGCTTGTCGGAAACTGGGTCCACACCCAGAAAGACAGTGAAGATAAAGGGAAACTCAAGAACCTCATTCAGCGCGAATACCCAAGTCTGAAGGATACCATCCTGAACCTGGCTTACAACAAACGGAACAATTCAACGCTCCCGCAGTGGAGTGAAGCGGCGAAGTCCGATGTCAGCACGATTCTGAGCCTTACGGATAAACTCTGGGAAGATCACAGGGAAGTCATGGCTCAGCTCAATTCATTCGACTCTTACGAAGACGCCATGATCCTGATGCAAAATAAAAATGCGGTGGAGGATCTTGACGGAGAAATAAATATTGAGACTCGTCTGATCCTTTCCAAGCTCGACTCTCTCATTAGCTTGCAGCAAAAGAGCGCCACAGACAAAAGTGATGAGATGCGGAGTTCATTCCGCACACTGAGAAGTATTGTGAATACCCTGGGCGTTGCTCTTCCTCTGGGCGGTATTCTCATTGCCCTGTTCACGGTTCAGACAATTGTCAGGCCGATCCGCCAGATCCGAAAAATAATTCTCAATATGGGCATCGGGGTAATGCCAAAGAAAAAAATCAGAAACAGAAACGATGAAATCGGGGAAATGTCGGTTGCGCTCAATGGACTGATTGACGGGTTGAAATCGACAATCGATTTTGCGGCTGAAGTGGGGCAGGGGAATTTCGACTCTTATTACAAACCGCTGAGCACCGAAGATGCTCTGGGTCATGCCTTGCTGAAGATGCGTACCGAGCTCCGCGAGAATGAACGGGTTCTGGAGGCAAAAGTGATAGAACGCACCGAGGAAGTGGTTCGTCAGAAGGAAAAGATCGAGATTCAGAACGGGAAACTGGAAATACTCTACAAGCATGTAACCGATAGTATCCGGTATGCAAAAAGACTTCAGGATGCCATTCTTCCTCCCGGAAATTTCGTGAAGGAGCTCATGCCCGATTCGTTCATCCTGTTTAAACCCAAGGATATTGTCAGCGGCGATTTTTATTGGCTGAATCAAAAAGGAAACAGGGTGCTTGTATCCGCTGTCGATTGTACCGGACACGGTGTGCCTGGGGCTTTTATGTCGCTGGTGGGAAACAACATGCTCAATCAGGTGGTGAAAGACAATGAGATTGTCGATGCCGGGGATGTGCTCAATAAACTCAATACACTGGCAGCCGCCACCATCAGCAAAAAATCAGAAGACGGTGCAATCCGTGACGGTATGGATCTTTCCTTGTGTATCATCGATCACGAAAACATGGTGATGGATTATGCCGGGGCCAACAATCCACTTTATTATTTCCGGAACGGAGAGTTCAATGAGGTAAAAGCCGATAAATTTCCAATCGGATATTATACCGAAGAAGCGAAAAGCTTCAGCAACAAACAACTGAAAATAAAAAAGGGAGATACGTTTTACATCTTTTCTGACGGATATTCCGATCAGTTCGGAGGCCCGAGATCAAAGAAATTTATGGTTAATCAGTTCCGCACCTTGCTCAACCGGATCCACCGGATGCCGATGGATCAGCAAAAGGAAATACTCAACCAAACCATTGAAAAATGGAGGGGCGGACTCGAACAGGTCGATGATATACTCGTCATCGGTTTCCGGGTGAACTGACCATAGCTGTTTTTATTCCAACTAGACATTGCCCGGAACACGTTGTGTTCAAAAAAACCGTACTGATAAACAAAGGAACCCATGAAAAAAATCATACCCTTTCTGCTGTCATTTATTTTACCGGCTATGCACGGTCAGGCGCAAACCATCCTTGGTGTTGATGTCTCTTCCTATGAAGGGGCCATCAACTGGTCAAGCGTGAAGTCGGCCGGTTATACCTTTGCATTTGCAAAAGCAACGGAAGGCATAACCATTACCGATTCTTATTTTGTCAGCAACCAGACAAACGGAACCGCCGCCGGCATGGTGATGGGTGCTTATCACTTTGGTCACCCCGAGAATAACAGCGCCACGGCCGAAGCGAATTATTTTTTGAGCGTAGCCGGTCCGTATATCAAGGCCTGCCATTTGCCTCCGGTGCTTGATTTGGAAGATCCCCCAACAGGCCCCTCTTTGTCTTCATTTTTCACCTCAGCGCAACTGACAACCTGGGTCCAGACCTGGATGACAACGGTGAAAAATGCCACAGGAATAGCTCCCATTATTTATATCGGCCCGAGCAATGCAGCCTATGTAAACAGTTCATTGAATACGAACGGTCTTTGGATTGATGACTACAACAGCAGTCCGACCAATCCTCCTCCGAATATAGGGGTATGGACCACCTGGGAATTCAAGCAGTATTCCTGGGTCGGTAATGTTCCGGGAATAAGTGTCGGTGCCAATACGGATATGGATGTTTTTAACGGCACCAAAAACCAATTCAATACCCTGGTGGGATGCAATGCCGTCCTGGCTAATTTTAGTTCGAATGTAAAATCCGTTTGCCCGGGTTCTTCGGTGAGCTTTACGGATAAAAGCACCACTTCAGGCAGCCTTACCGGATGGCACTGGACTTTCACCGGAGGTGTACCCGATACTTCTTCTGCGCAAAACCCGACCATTGTTTATAACACGCCGGGCATTTACACCGTAAAAGAGGTCGTGTCTTCATCCGTGGGAAAAGATTCAATAACCTCTCTTTCTTATATTTATGTTTCTGCAACAGGCGCTTTGCCCTTGGTTCAGGATTTTCAGTCCGCTACCTTTCCTCCGGCAGGCTGGTACCTGAATGTGCCAAACGCATTTGACAGTTTATGGGAGCTTTGCAAGACAACAGGCTCCGGCAGTTCGCAGTGTATGTATTTTCCCGCCAACTGCGGGCAAACAGTCAATCTCACTGGCCAAAGACAGCAGATCTACACACCCAATTACAACTTTACAAACGCAACAAAATCCAAAATGTGGTTTGATGTAGCGTATGAACCCAGCAAAGTACCAACCTACAGCGATACTCTGGATATTTATTATTCGACAGATTGCGGGGCGACATGGAAAAGTATTTATCTGAAAGGTGGAATGACCCTGTGTACAACCGGAGGCAGTACGGGAATAGGTACGGATACGGCAGGCAGTCACGGAAAAGGTTGTTTCGTCCCGCCAAACACCGGCGCATGGAGAACGGATTCGGTAAACATTTCGGCCGTTAACGGACAGCCAAGTGTCATGTTCTCGTTTGAAAGCCGGTCGGGATGGGGCAATATCATTTACCTGGACAATATAAACATTACCGGAGCCCCGACATCCGTTGAAGAACTCGCCGAAAATACAGATGTGAAATTGTATCCCAATCCCAATAAAGGCTCATTCATGGTGTCGTTTTCGGGAGCATTCAGGCAGAAGGCAGCCCTGAAGATTTATGACCTCCTGGGGCAGGAAGTGTATGCTGCGTTAATCAGCAGCAGTATGACCGTGGTGACCATGGATGTGAAAGAGGGAGTCTATTTTTATAGAATGATGACCGAAACAGGGGATAAAGTTATTTCCTCCGGCAAACTGATCATACAGCAGTAACAGAGTTAAACGAATTCTTATTTATTACCCTCTCCAAGATCTTTCAGGACAGCTTCCGCTTTTGTCTTGTATGGGCCTTCCGTTTTTATGATGTCGTTCAGCAACAGCCGGGCATCGGAGGTTCTTTTGTCTTTAATGAGTGCAAGAGCCTTGTACCAGCGGGCAGCTTCGGCAAAGGTCGAATTGGGTCTGGCAAGAACGGCATCCAGATTCAAGATGGCATTGACTGCATCGGGCACGGGAAGGCCCAGATAGGAAACCCCCGAATAGAATAAGGCCGTTTCATCCGAAGCGTCATTGGCAAGCACTTTTCTGAATTGGTCAATGGCCAGGGCGAAATCTTTGTTGCGGTAGGCGGCCATTCCTTCATCCAGGTCTTTTGTTGAACCGAGGGCAGCGGTTTTTGAGCCTGTTGCCGACAGACCGGACCGCTCTGCCGGTTTGCCTGCGGATATGACATAGGTACTGGCCGGCGTTTGCCCTTTCGCTTTTGTTTCGTCACTCAACGTCCAGTTGTAATTCGCCGTCCCGGAATTGACCATGCCGGTAACAGTGCTGTTGGATTTTGTTTTGGCCTTATCCGGGGTACTGTTTGTAGGACCCTGATCGGGAGCCCCGCCGGTAACAATTTTTCTTGAATCAACAGTTGTCTGGTTGAATGCTACAGAACTGCTGTCCGCAACTGCGTTTGTGTTGCCCGATACGGCAACTTTTTTGTCTTGCGGAGTTTCCAGTTTAGAATCATTCTGGTCGGATTTAGATTCTGTTTTCGCAGTCTTTTTTTTCGCTTCCTCGCTTTTGAAAACAGGTTGGGAGGCCGGAGCCTCTTTCGCTGCTAAAGCTGTGTGTGCCGATTTTTTTTCTTTTTTGGCTGCGTAGGATTCTCCGCTGGCCTTGTTGTTTGTTTCATTATCACTGATCCCATTCCCGGAACTGCTTTGCGTGTTTGCCACAACTTCTGAAAGTTTATCGGATATCTTTGTCGAATCCATCCGGTCGTAATATCCGTCTGCCGCTTCCGGTTTGGGGTTTACTGTCTTTTTTAAGGCCATTTGTTTGCCAGGCATATCCTTGTCTTTATCAGCCGAAAGTTTCGCAGGCGGAGATGCCGGTACATCGATTGTTTTTTCCCTGACATTGTTTTCGTATGCGGGAGGCGGACTGGTTGTCGTTATTGCATCTCCGGAAAACGAATTTGCATTCGCTGATTGCGGTGAATTGGTAAAGCCTGTGCTTTCCTGCTGCATAGATTCCCCAACATTATCTGTTTTGCTCTTTTCAGCTGATGTTGTCTTGTTTTCTTCCGGAGGGAAAGGCTCAAAGTGTTTTTGAAAAGTCTGATCATCAGATGTGGTAACAAGCGGAGAGGAAGAAGAGAGGGGGGCCTCTCTCTTGTCGGCCATTATGTTTTTAGAGGAACCATTCAATATATAACGCAGCATCACAAAACTGCCGATAAGCAGCACAATAACAGCGGCCGCAGCCAGGCGGGTGTTGAAATTAAAAGAAATCAGTCTTCCTCCGCTGTCTTTTCCGCCATGCGTATTCGTACCTTTGCTTAAGCGCGCTTCCATGTTTTCAGCGGAGGCCCGTAGTTTGTTTCGGTCACTGATCAGCTCGAGCCCCTCCATGGCTTCAGAACAAAAGGCACAATCCAGCAGGTGCTTTTCAACGGCATGATCCTGAGCCGGTGTAAGTTTCCTGTCGATATAATCAAACATGGCCTTTTCAGTCAGACAGGCCGTCTGAGGATCGAATAGTGTGTATGTGTTGTCCAGCTTCATTTTAAATCATGGTGTTGAAGTGTTGAGTTGTGGAATGTTGATGTGGTTTTCTGCCTTCAAACTCCACTGTTTTACTCTTCAGCGTACCCTGTTTTTTAAATATTCATTCATTTTTTATTGCTTCCTGTTTCAATCCTGTTCAGCACTGCTTCATTTCTCCATAAACAATTTTAAATTCCGTTTCCCATTTTGAATATAGCTTTTTACGTCATTCAATGTATATCCCGTGATGTCAACAATTTCCCTGTAACTCTTTTCTTTCATGTAAAACAGGTCAACACAAATGCGTTGGCCTTCGTTCAATTGACTGATGCCGGATTCCAGTTTACTCAATTGGATCTCTTTTTCCAGTACAGGATTATGATGCAGATCGAAGCCCGATTCCATATCGGGTTTCAGGTCTTTTTTCAGTTCCTTTTGATGATTGAGCACATTCTTGGCGCTTCTAAGGTGCATCAGGCAATGGTTCCTGGCCACGGAAAACAGCCAGCCTTTGAAATTGGCCACTTCGTGTTTAAGGAGGTCGCTGAGCAGGCGTTCGAAAATATGGCTTTGCAGATCCTTGGCTTTATCTTCATCCTTGAGGTATTTCATGCAAACCCCGAAGACAAGGTGCACATATCGTTGAAAAAGCTCGCCTACGCATATGTTTTCGCCGGTTTCCTTGTACCTGGCCACCAGCTCGGCATCAGAAAGATTACGTATATGTGAGGAGATCAGGACCACTGAGGTAAAGGTAAGAAAATAGTGTTGAGGTGTTGAGGCGTTGGCGGTTGAAGTAAAAATGGGATTCTCTGTCCATTTTGCCCAAAACTCAATTCGCCTTCACTTCCCAGACAAGCAAAGATCTGTCATCTCCGGCAGAAACGAGACAGGAGGGAACTGTATTCCAAAACAAGGTATTCACCGAATTTATATGGCCTTCTTGTTTTTCGGAACTGATCCGCAAAAGGAATTCAAGGCTGGTGGCATCCCAGATTTTAATGGTTTTGTCGCGGCTTGCAGTTGCAAAGAGCGTTTGTTCGGGGTTGAATTGAATGTCGTAGATGGCAAAATTATGAGCAGCGGTTGTCTTTGTGTTTACGCAGCCTTTTTCAAGATCCCAGGCTTTTAAGAGGGCGTCTTTGCCTCCGCTGAGTAAAAGGGTCTTATTGGGATGGTATTTCACTGCGTTTGCCGAAAATTGGTGTGCCTGAAATTGTATTTTCTGGTTCATGTTCTCCAGATCCAACAGGATTATGCTTCCATCGCCGCTTGCAATGGCCAGTTCCGATTCGTCGCTGCTGATGTCAATTTGTCTCAGTTTGGATTCTGTCAGTTTTTTTATCCTGAGCAGGCTCAGGGAATCCAGGGAACAGTGTGCAAAATTACCGTCTCCGCCAACCGAGTAGAAAGAACGGTGTCTGAGCGAATAGCGGATATCGAAGATTTGTGCGGTATGGTGCTGCAGGATTTTTACTTCCTTTTTGTTTTCAAGATCGATCACGTGAATGCTTCCCGCAGAAGTCCCGGCAAGAAGAAGTTTTTGTTCAGGAATGTAACAAATGCTGTAAACAGGTGCGGGAAAATTAGCCTGAAAAGGAAGATTTTCAAGTGTGCTCAGATTCCAGGCGGTGATCAGTTTGTCAGCTCCGCCGGAGAAGAGAATGTCTTTTTCAGGTCCTTGTTCAAGTGCATAGATGGCACCCTGATGTCCTGTCAAACCGGAAATTTTGTGCGCTTGGGCAGTCATGACAATCCTGGGATAGGGTTTGACCTCTGAAATTAGGCTCACAAAAGTAATGAATTCGGGGCTGGCCTGATTGAGTCTGAATTTGAAAGGGGAATATATTTATCCATTGCTGAAAGCCGGCCTTTTCGGTTTAAAGATTTAGATTTGCATGGAAATAAAATGTATTGGCCGCAAATCCGTCTTTAAGCATATCGGGGATGTTGTGAGGTCACAAAATGAATCATCTCAGTCAAAGAAAATGAACGGAAAATCCGAATCCTTTATTGAAATTTATTACATGAAAGCCGGCCAAAAAGTAAATGTGATGCTGAACAGATCAGCCATTTCTTATTTCGAGGAAGTGGATGAAAAAACAGTCCGGATTTACCTGCGCGATGCCGTTAAAGAGGGCCGGGCTTCTTTTGACTTGCCGGATACTACGTATTCGTCTTTCAAGGAAAGGTTCTGAAAAGGATACCTGTTTTGTCAGTCTTTGTGATTTTGAAATTAGCTTGCATTGGACTGAAGATTAGCTGATTGGTTGGATTTTGAGGGCCAATGAGGAATATGTCTGGGATGATAAGTCTGTGAAACTGAATGTGTTTAGCGTCAGATTGGCAGAAATCGGGCTTGGTACAGCCTTTGACTAAGTCTGAAATATGTTTCAGCGTGATTATATATCCAAAGTCATTGAAGAAATGAACCAGATACCGGCCCGGGTTTTGGGGTTACGGGCAGATCATAAACTGGAGCTTGCTGAGCACGTGCTGGATGATTATTACCTGACTTATTTGAAAACGGATCGTGCACATTGCCTGATCCCTGAAGCGGCTAAATTGGAGGCTGCCTTCAAAATGGAGTTTGGTCAGATCGAGCCATTTTCCATGCTTTTAAATGAAGAGGCCGAGTTGCTTTTTGCCCGGGGAAATAAACAACTGGCCATTTTGCGCCGGGAAAAGGCTCTGGAATTGCTGGAGTTCGTGGATGAGCAGGATAAGGTAAATTATTCTCCCGACAGGAAAGAGCGCATCCGGGTTTTGAAATCGAAATTGACATTCAATAATAAGTTCTAACAAAACGTAAAACACAAATCAAATTTTTATGAAAAGCAGTTCAATTGTACTCGGTGTCCTTTTGTTTCTCATGGCCATTTTCTTTATAAATGGCTGCAGTACCCGCAATAGTCTGGTGAATTTGGATGAGGATGTGAAATCCAAATGGCATCAGGTGGAGAATGAATACCAGCGAAGAATGGATCTGATTCCAAACATTGTTGCGGTGGTGAAAAACTATGCGGACTTTGAAAAATCCACGCTTATTGGCGTCGTCGAGGCCCGCGCCAAAGCCACCCAGGTGACCATTGACCCGAGTAAGCTGGACGCTGCTTCCTTTCAGAAATTTCAACAGGCCCAGCAAGGTGTAAGTGCTTCTCTGGGGAAATTGCTGGTGGTTGCAGAGCAATATCCGGAGCTAAAGGCAAACGAAAGTTTCATGAATCTGCAGAAGCAGCTGGAAGGCTGTGAGAACCGTATCGCTGTTGGCCGCAAAGACTTCAACGACGCCGTTCAGGGTTACAATGTGGCTATTCGCGTCTTTCCGGCCAATATCTGGTCGGGAATGTTCGGTTTCCAGAAAAAAGACTTCTTTGAAGCACAGGCCGGCGCAGATAAAGCTCCGGATGTAAACAATCTGTTTAAGAAATAAAAATCATGGTAGAAAAGAAAGCAAAAGACTTTTTTACGGAAGAGGAACGCTTCGCAATCCGGGATGCTATTGTGGCTGCCGAGAAACATACCTCGGGCGAGATTCGTGTGCACGTCGAGAATCACTGCAAAGGGGACGCCTTTGAACATGCCGAAAAGGTTTTTGGGAAACTCAGGATGCACGAAACGGCCGAACGAAACGGAGTGCTCTTTTATCTGGCTGTACTCGATCGCACCTTTGTAATCTATGGAGATGCCGGAATTCATGCCAAGGTTCCACCCGATTTTTGGGATACCATCCGCGATCACATGCTTTCTCATTTTCGTGAAAAACGATTCAGTCAGGGACTCTGTGAAGGAATAAAACTCGCCGGTGACAAACTTCAGGAACATTTCCCTCACCAAAAAGATGATAAAGATGAGCTTTCTAACGATGTCAGTTTTTCATAAGATGCCCAAAACCTTTCTGAGGATCTGTTTCCTCCAGCTTGCCTTCTTTATCTTGTTTCTGCAGGGGCTCCATGCCCAGAACGACGGCATCCCCGCCAGACCCGATCCTCCAAGGCTGTTCAATAACCTTTCTCTTGCAAACCCAAACTTCATTTCTGCCGCCGAGGCCAGCGCTCTTGAAGCCAAACTCGAGGACTTCAGCAATAAGACATCCAATCAGATTTGTGTGGTTATTGTAGATAATCTCAATGGTTTGGAAGTGAATGATTATGTAACACGGCTGGGAAGAAAGTGGCAGGTTGGACAAAAAGGAAGCAATAATGGTGTTGTTGTTCTGATCAAACCGAAAAACGGAGAGGAGAAGGGCATCACTTACATTACCGCCGGATACGGTCTCGAAGGGGCAATTCCGGATATAACCTGCAGTGAAATTATTGAGCATGAAATGGTCCCCCGATTCAGAGAGGGTAAGTTTGCCGAGGGCATTAATGCTTCGGTAGATGTGCTCATGGCTCTGGCTAAAGGAGAATTTAACAAAGCCGATTATGAAAAAAAGGTTGACTCTGGAAAAGCTTTTGGTGTCAGAAGACTGTTTCCGGTAATCATTGTTGTGCTTCTTATTTTCTTCTTTTTCATGTCACGTGGCGGTGGTGGTGGCGGCGGAGGCTTCTGGATTGGAAGTGGCGGTTTTGGAGGTGGATTCGGAGGAGGCGGTGGCGGAGGAGGCGGTGGTTTTGGCGGTTTCGGCGGAGGCAGTTTTGGCGGTGGCGGAGCTGGAGGAGAATGGTAACAGGGAAATCCGAAACAAAACTTTTTTTTGAAATCTGTCCGCCATCCATACGCTTAGATTCTCTGCTGAGCAGGAAGCGGCATCTCTTTTTCAAATGTATTTTTTGGGCCTAATATAGCCTCGCCAATTCAGGTTTTCATGACCTGAAGTGAAGGCGGGAAATCAATTCCGGATCTTTTCAATGACAAAATACGGCAAGTGGGTAGGTGGAACATTGGGCTGGGCATTTGGCGGCCCGATGGGTGCTTTACTGGGATTTGCAATCGGGGCCATGCTCGATACCGCAGAATTTGAAGTCCAGACAAACGGAACAGGACCCGCTGCCGGTGCCAGACGATCCCCTTCAACCTATGGTGATTTCAGCGCAAGTCTGCTGGTTCTTTCTGCTGCAGTAATGAAAGCAGACGGGAAGAGCCTCAAATCCGAACTCGATTATGTAAAGAAATTTTTTATTCTGCAGTTTGGCGAAGCACATGCTCAACAGGAAATGCTCCTGCTCAAAGGATTGCTTCAAAAAGAAATTCCGCTTCTTCAGGTTTGTGCTCAAATCAGGCAGGCTATGCCCGTTGCACAAAGACTTCAATTGCTGCATTATCTTTTTGGCATTGCCCAGGCAGATGGATATGTAGACAAGAAAGAAGTGGATGTGATTTATACCATTGCCTCCGGGCTGGGCATTCCCCTGGCCGATTTCAATTCATTGAAGGCGATGTATTTCAGGGATGTGGACAGCGATTACAAAATACTTGAAACGGAACCCTCAGCCAGTGATGATGAATTGAAAAAGGCTTACCGGAGAATGGCCCTGAAATACCATCCCGATAAAGTGAGTATGCTTGGCGAAGAGGTGCAGAAATCAGCAAAAGAAAAATTCCAAAAGGTGCAGCAGGCTTACGAGAACATTAAAAAACAGCGCGGCGTTTAACACCTTTGTTATTCCATTGGAAGGCAAAACACAGGGAAGGAGAACGTCTTCTGTAGTTCGAGTGCAGCCTGAAGCATATCATCATCGTCGGGAGGGTAAAACCAGTCCACACTTATTTTATTGCCCGATTTGTGCATCCGCTCGAAAATCTTCATCATTTCATGAAACATTTTCGTTGAGGATGAATTTTGGTGCAGAATCCGGAATACAAAAACACTTTTCGGGTTGCAGTGAGAAGCGTATCCATCCAGCCATTCCAACAAAGGCATGTAAAACCAATGCGGATTGTTCGGAAGAGAATTACCCTTTATTTCAAATACGTTGTTTTCTGCATCAAGCAGGATTGAGGGGGTCTGATAGGTTGCTTCAATTTTTACTTTTTTCATGGAAAAAGGATAATAAGCAATATTATCATTTTTTTTTGGAACATCGTGATTCCTCCGGAGAATGAACAGAGCAAAAGCGATGCAAAAGGCAGATGAAAAAAAAGGCAGAACAAATCTGCCTTTTTTTCAATCGGTTTCTGGAGATTACCGAAGGATTAATTTTTGTGTAATCATTTCACTGCCATTGATCATTTGTATGAGGTAAATTCCTTTCGGATAAGCGCTCAGGTCAAAGGTGCGGGTGGTTATAGAACCGGTAAGTTCTATTTGATTTGCAAATACTTCCTGTCCGACAAGGTTCATCATCCTGAGGTACATAAACGGTACTTGTGAAGCTTGTTGGATGGACACAGTCAGATCGCCTGAACTGGGGTTTGGATAATATGAAATCTTCATGTTCCCGGCTTCATAAACCTGAATTCCCAATACATTACTGATGGTCACGCCATCACAAAGCTGACATCCGCTTGCATCGGTGATACAAACCGAATACGAACCGGGCGACAGGTTAGTTGCCGTTTGAGTTGTCTGAACCGGGCTTGTTGACCAGCTGTAGGTATAAGGGAGTGATCCTCCCTGAAGGAATGCTGATGCCGTGGCATTTGAACAACCTGTGCAATGGATTGGGGTTGAAGTGATGCTGTCGATGATAAAAGGTACCGGTGTCATGATAATGGCCGTTCCGAAAACAATACAACCGAATGAATCCGTTACCATGACTTTGTATGAACCCGGTGCCAGCCCGGAAACCAATGCCGTGGATTGAGGCGGAACGGTTGACCAGTAAAAAGTGAATGGGGCCGTCCCTCCGGTGACGACAACCTGGGCCGTTCCGTTATCTGCTCCCACACATCCCGGTTGGGTATTGAGCGAAATACTGGCCGATCCTGAGTTGGATATATAGGCCGTGTCTATAGTGGAGCAGCCGGAAGAATCTGTCACCGAGATGGTATAGATGCCTGCGCTCTGATTGGAAGCGACTGCCGCGGTGGCACCGGATGACCAGGAATATGTAAATGGCAGAATACCGCCCGCCGTTACGGCCACACTTGCAGAGCCGTCGGAGTTTCCGCAACTGGCCGGAGAACTTGTTGTTGCCAGATGAATGGCTGCAGGCTGGCTGATTGTGGCCATACCTGTTACGGAACAGCCGTTCGAATCTGTTACCATGACAGTATAGCTGCCGGCCGAAAGACCTGTTGCCGTCGACCCTGTTTGAGCCGGATTGGTAGACCAGGAATAGCCATACGGAACCGTACCGCCTTTTACAGTGACAGTTGAAACTCCGTCTGTTGTTCCATAACAACTGGTCCGGAGGTTGGTAAGACTTGAAATCAAAGAATCGGGTTGAGTGATCATGACCGAATCCAACCCTTTGCAACCCTGCGAATCGGTAATGGTAATCATATAGGTACCCGTGTCCAGGCCTGTCACCGAAGCACTGGTCTGAGCAGGTACAGTAGACCAGGAATACGTGTATTGGGGAGTGCCTCCGGATGCTGAAACAGTGGCTTTCCCGTTCTTGTTTCCGTTACACGTAATGTTTGTTTGAGTCATATTTCCATTCAGGGCAGCAGGGGAGGTGATGACCACAACAATCGTGCTGGTGCAGCCTAAAGTGTCAGTTACCCTTGCCGTGTAAGAACCCGGTAAAAGACCTGTTGCAGCAGGAGTTGTTTGAACCGGGTTTGTCGACCAGGAATACCTGAATGGAGATGTTCCCCCGCTGACAATCACAATGGCGCTTCCATTGGCTGATGTGCTGCAGGTTGCATTGATTTGGTTGGAAGAAATTGTAGCTGCCGTTGCATTGTTGATATGAGCAGTCACGGTGTCCGAACATCCCAGACTATCAGAGATCGTTACCAGGTATACACCTGCGACCAGGAGCGTAGCGGTATCTGTTGTTTGAGGGGGACTCGTGTTCCAGGAATAAGTATACGGTCCGGATCCTCCCTTGACAGACACAGATGCGGCACCATCGGCGTTTGCGCAATGCGCATTGAGTGTGGATGTTGTGCCGGTAATGGCCATAGGCTGTACAAGGGCAATAGTTTGGGTATGCAAACAGCCATTGGTGTCTGTGACGTTCACGGTATAGTTCCCGGCAGTCAGATTTGTAGCCGAAGGGCTTGTCTGAACCGGAATCGTAGACCAGGAATAGGTATAGGGACTTGTTCCACCCATGGCGGTTGTGGAAGCGATGCCTGTATGACCGCCCTGGCAATTCACATTCGTCAGGGCTATTGTCGTTGTCAGGGCGGCAGGTTCTGTAATTGTCAAAGCGGTCTGGTCGGAACATCCCGATGAATCTTTCACCGAAAGGGTATAAATCCCGGCAGCCAAATTTGAAGCGACTTGATTTGTCTGAACGGGAGCTGATGACCAGGAATAGGTATAGGGACTGGTTCCATTTGACACATGGGCGACAGCACTTCCCGTTAAACCTCCATGGCACTTTACATCGGTGACAGTTGCCGAAGCCACGATTGCTTTTTGGGAAATGGTGCAAGCAGATGTGACCATACAGCCGTTTGCATCAGTAAGGGTAACGGTATAATTGCCCGGAATCAGCCCGCTGGCCGTAGCAGCGTTTTGTGCAGGTGTGGTGGACCAGGAATAGGAAAAAGGTGCGGTGCCACCAAGGGCTGTTGCCGTTGCATACCCGTCAGCAGTACCGGTACAGCTGACATTGTTCTGGATGAGACTTGCTGTAAGAACCGTCGGTTGGCTCAGAGCAACAGTATCGTTCGTCACACAACCGTTTGCATCTGTTATTTTTATGGAATAAACACCGGCTCCCAGATTTGTTGCCGTGGCTCCCGTTTGCGCTGGAGTCGTACTCCAGGAATACACAAAAGGCGTAACACCTCCGGTTAAGCTAACCGTTGCTGTTCCATTGGTATTTCCGTAACAATTGATTTTCGTTGAGGCAATTGAAGCCGTTGCGGCATTGGCATTGTGAACGGCTATCGTTGCTTTCTGAATGCATCCGGATGAATCCGTGACTGTTATTTTATAAATTCCTGCAGGTATACCATTGGCGGTTGTTGTCGTCTGTGCAGGTGTTGTGTTCCAGGAATATTGATACGCAGGCTTTCCTCCGGTGGCAACCACAGTTGCAGATCCGTCAGAATGGCCGCAATTTGCATTTATTGCTGTCGTCGTTAGAACAATTGGCGTCGGCTGGGTAATCACAACTGTTTTTGTTTTCAGACATCCTTTACTGTCGGTGATTGCAACTGTATAGGTTCCGGCAATCAGGCCTGTGATTGTCCTCGTGGTTTGTGCCGGTGTTGTTGACCAGGAATAAGTATATGGCGCAGTACCTCCGGCTACCGTAACAGCGGCATCCCCCGTGTTGTCTCCATTGCATGTGACATTGGTTTTTGTAATAAGGGCCGTAATTGCAGCAGGCTGGGTGAGGACAATAGTGTCGCGGCTCTGACATCCGTTGGCATCTTTGATGAACACCGTAAATGTTCCTGCCGAAAGGTTGGTGGCTGCTTGTGTCGTCTGAGAGGGAATGGTTTTCCATGAATACGTATAGCCCGGAGTTCCTCCGGTCGGAAATACTTTTGCTGATCCCGTGCCTCCGTTGCAATTCGGATCCGTCGCGGTTACCGTGCCTTTCACTGCCGTTACGGGCTGGGTGATGGTCACGCTTATCAGGGAACTGCAGCCGTTGGCTTCGGTCACTTTAACGGTGTAAGTGCCTGCTTTCAATCCAGTGGCGGTAGCCGTGTTTTGAGAAGGCGTGGTGCTCCAGGAATAAGTATATGCACCCACTCCGCCGGTTGCAGCAATTGTGGCGGATCCGGTAGAACCGCCGCGACAGCTCACATTTACAGTCGAAGAAACAGTGAGGGTGGCTCCTCCTGTATTGCCAACAGTTACGCTTGCATTGTTTTTACATCCGTTGGAATCGGTTACCGTGACTTTGTAAACTCCGGCTGCAATGGCTGTGGCTGTGGCGGTTGTCTGAAGCGGTGTCGTGTTCCAGGAATAGGTAAATGGATGAACGGCTCCGCCGCTTACAGTTACCGATGCCGTTCCGGTGGAGAGCCCGCATGCCGAAGAGGTTTCGGTCGTCACAAGTGCAATGGGGAGCGGCTGAGTGACAAGGACACTGTCCGTCACGGAGCAACCCTTGCTGTCGGTTACTTTTAAAATGTAGTTGCCTGCGGCAAGACCTGTTATTGCTGCTGTTGTTTGAGCAGGTGTTGTTGACCAGGAATACGTATAAGCCACAGTTCCTCCTTTGGGGTGAGCGGTGGCTGTGCCTCCTCCTCCGCCGTTGCATTTCGGATTGGTATGTGTGATTGTTGCTGTCAGGGCATTGGCAGGTTGGTTCATCGTAACCGTTTTGGTTACCGAACATCCGTTTGCATCGGTTACAGTCACGGTGTAGGTGCCTATGGACAGATTGATGGCTGTTTTTGTGCTTTGAGCCGGAGTGGTTGACCAGGAGTAGGAATACACAGGGCTGCCTCCTGTAACATTAGCTGTTGCTGTTCCGCTGGCACTGCCTGTGCAGGAAACATTAACATGCGTGACTGTGGCAGTTAGAACCGGAGGAGCAGTGATATTGACCGTGGATGTGTAGGCACAGCCATTCTTGTCTGAAATGGATACATAGTAGGTTCCGGCCGTTAATCCGCTGATTGTGGCTGTACTTTGTGAAGGGAAGGTAGACCAGGAGTAAGTATAAGGAGTCGCACCTCCCGAACCGGTAATGGTTGCAGAGCCATTGGAGCCTCCATTGCAGCTGACATTGGTCTGGGTAATACTTGCTGTCAGTCCTCCGGTGTTGCCCACTACGGCATTTGCAGAAATTTTGCAACCGTTGGAATCTGATACAGACACGGCAAAAGAACCCGAGGGCAAACCGGTAATGGAAGGCGTGGTTCTCACCGGTGATGTCGCCCAGGAGTAAGTATATTGACCCGTCCCGCCGGTGACTGCCACCGAGGCTGTTCCTGTTGATCCTCCGCAGGAAGTGTTGGTTGCCGTCACCGTTGGTGTCAAAGCGGCCGGTTCAGTAAGTGTAACTGTTGCCGTATTGAGACATCCTCTTTTGTCGGTTACAGTTACTGTATATGTTCCGGCCCCCAGGTTACCGATTGTTTTGGTGGTTTTAACCGGTGTTGTTGACCAGTTGTAGGCATAGGGTGGTGTTCCCCCGCTGACATTGGCCGAAGCCGTGCCGGCGTTGCCCCCGTTGCATTTGGGATTCGTGTGCATCATGTTCAGCACCAGAGCTGCAGGCTGCGCAAGGACCACTGTTTTGGTAACATTGCAGCCCGAGCCGGTAGTGACCTTGACCGTATAGGTTCCGGCGCACAATCCGGATGCCAATGGAGTTGTTTGCGAGGGAGAAGTTGACCAGGAATAGGTATAAGGTGGAGTGCTTCCCGATGGAACAGCTTTGGCAAATCCATCACAGCTCCCATGACAGGAAGGGCTCAGTGAATTCACCACCACTGTACATTGACTGAATACACCGAGGGACAAAAGCATACCGAGGATGAAGAGGTAATTTTTTTTCATTTTGTTTGTTCTATATTAAAAATAAAAACAGGCGTTGTTCACTACTTTTTTTAATTCGGGTATGAAGTTGCACATTTGTTTTTTGCTTTCCATACAGGGTCTTTGATATGGAAAAGAATCAATGGTTTAATCGCGCAGAAATTAATTCCGGAATTAATTCCGGTCTTATTGCACTGATTTTTTAAAACGGTGGATTGGCTGCACTAAAATAAGGAAAGCAGCGAAGGAAGGGATATTTTATTTGTGCTGTTGTCTTCTTTCCGGAATCCTTATCTTTGAACACAGCATCATACATTGATGTTCCAACTTTTTTTTCAGATTGAACGGAAAATAACCCGATTCAGCTGTTCAGATATTGTTCCATCACAAACCTCGCGACAAATGATCCTTGATACCATCCTGAACAGGCGGCAGGCCTCAATAAAAAGACATCTGGCCAAAACTTTTACCTGGAGAATCATAGGCACGCTCGATACCATGGTTTTGAGTTGGTTTGTCACAGGAAATCCAATGACTGCGGTAAAAATCGGCGGGCTTGAGGTATTCACTAAAATGGTGCTCTATTTTATTCACGAAAGGGTCTGGTTCCGGCTGAACTTTGGTTTGCCGCACCGCCCGGAGAATTCCGATAAAAATGTTTAGCGGTTTGTTTTTTCAGCGAAAGAGCGAAGAAAGAGCATTTTTGTGCTTCCGTCTTCGCTCTTTTTTGTAATGTTTTTAACCCGTCACGTTTTTACCACGAACCGAAGCCGGATTTTTTCTTTGGCTGAGTCGCCAACTTCAATACCGTTTTGACGGACTGACTTTCACTCATTGGATCTGAAGGAGCCATATTTCCTTTTCCTCCTCTGCCACCGGCTCCTCCGCGTCCCCCCTGACCCATGCCCTGAGACGTATTGCCCATTGTCTGGGA
>PLXK01000233.1 GCA_003151415.1 Bacteroidota bacterium | reverse complement strand
AACCGCGACCTTTGACACGGTCGTTGGTCAGGCTTCCATTACCAATACCTTAAAGAATGCCATTCATACCCACCATCTGGCCCAGGCCTTCCTGTTTTGCGGTCCAAGAGGTGTTGGAAAGACGACCTGCGCACGGATTCTGGCAAAAACCATCAATTGCTTCAACATTACAGCCAATACCGAAGCCTGCGACGAGTGCGAATCCTGCAAATCATTCAACGAAGGCGCNNTCATCGATGAGGTGCACATGCTCAGCACATCGGCTTTCAATGCTTTTCTAAAAACGCTGGAAGAACCTCCGAAACATGCCATATTCATTCTGGCAACCACTGAGCGTCACAAGATACTCCCAACCATTCTGTCGCGTTGTCAGATTTTTAATTTCAACCGCATTCAGGTGGAGGACATTGCCAAACATCTTCTTTTTATAGCCAAAAGCGAAGGGGTGAGTGCAGATGCCGACGCCTTGCACATCATTGCCCAGAAAGCGGACGGCGCCCTGAGGGACGCCTGCTCCATCTTCGACCAGATAGTCAGTTTTGCAGGCAACACCATCAGCTACAAAGCCGTGATCGAAAACCTGCACATTCTCGATTACGATTACTATTTCAAAGCAACCGACCACCTGCTTGCCGAAACCATACCGGCATCGCTTCTTCTTTTTGATGAAATACTGAATCAGGGTTTCGACGGGCACAATTTTCTTGCGGGTCTGGCCGAGCACCTGCGTAACCTGCTGGTATGCAAAGATGCGTCCACACTTCAGCTGCTCGAGGTTGGAACCAATATCCGCGAAAAATACAAGATCCAGTCTGCTCTTCTCGATGTACCTCAGCTTCTTCGGGCTCTGGCCATTGTCAACAGGGCTGATGTGCAATATAAATCTTCCCGAAACCCCAGGCTGCTGGTCGAACTGACACTCATGCAACTTTGCTCGCTGAAAACAGCAGAGTCTGAAAAAAAAAATGAAAGTTCAATAAAAGCAGCCTTCGTTTCTGCCGTTTCTCCTTCGGCGGCCACAAGCCAAACGAACCCGGTGGCCTCAACTTCCATCAATACACCAGCAACCGGGGCCGAAAAAAACACGGCTCTGCCGGAAGAAAAGACAGAAGCCAAACCCGAGGACGCAAAGCCTGCGGCCCAGACGGCGAAAAGACCTGTGCTTAGGACAGGTTCTCCGAGCATCCAGGCTTTCATCAAACCCGAGCAAAAATCAGGCACGGGAGAATCCGGCTCATCCCCGGCAAAAGAACTCCCCCGAAACCCTTTTACTGCAGATCAGCTGGAACGCTGCTGGACACAATACGCCGCTATCCAAAAGGAGAACGGCAAACCCAATTACGCCGTTACCTTAAGCGCAAAAAAACTGATCCTGAAAGACACCGGCCTGATTGAATTCACAGTCGACAACAAAACTCAGGAGGAATTCATCAACAACGACAAACAGGACCTTTTGGGTTATCTGCGCAAGGAGCTGTCCAACTACGACATTCAACTGAACGTCTTTGTCATCATGAACGACAATGAACGCAAAGTCTATACACCACAGGACAAGTTCAAGAGGATGGCTGAAAAAAATCCGGCTATTGCAAAGCTGCGACAGCAGTTCGATCTGGATGTGGACTACTGAGATAACCCGGCACAGAATACATGAGAACTGTCAGCAAACATTTTAGATGAACATCTTTGCGAATTACCGGCTTATCCTTAATATTGGCATCAGAAAAATTACACACCTAAATCACTCACACAAATCCAAGAATCGAATATGAGCAAGATCAAAGTTGCAAACCCTGTTGTGGAACTCGATGGCGATGAAATGACCCGCATCATCTGGAAATTCATCAAAGACAAACTGATTATTCCTTACCTCGAACTCGATATCAAATATTATGACCTCGGCATGGAGAACCGCGACGCCACCAACGACCAGGTGACCATCGATTCTGCCGAAGCCATCAAGAAATACAATGTGGGCATCAAATGTGCCACCATCACTCCCGATGAAGCCCGCGTGGAAGAATTCAAACTCAAACAAATGTGGAAATCGCCAAACGGCACCATCCGCAATATCCTCGATGGAACTGTTTTCCGTGAACCGATCGTTTGCAAAAATGTTCCCAGACTTGTTCCCAACTGGACTGCACCAATCTGTATCGGCCGTCATGCTTTTGGCGATCAGTACCGCGCCACGGATTTTGTTACAAAAGGAAAAGGGAAACTGACGCTCACCTTCACACCCGAAGGCGGCGGAGCCGTTCAGTCTTTCAATGTCTACGATTTCAAAGGCGATGGCGTTGCCCTGGCCATGTACAATACCGACGAATCCATCCGTGGATTTGCACACTCCTGTTTCAATACGGCCTTGCTGAAAAAATGGCCGCTCTACCTCAGCACGAAAAACACCATCCTGAAAAAATACGATGGCCGTTTCAAGGATATCTTCGAAGAAATCTACCAGGCCGATTACAAAGCAAAATATGAGGCTGCCGGTATCACCTACGAACACAGGCTGATTGATGACATGGTTGCCTCTGCCCTGAAATGGCATGGAAACTTTGTTTGGGCCTGCAAAAATTACGATGGCGATGTACAAAGCGATACCGTGGCACAAGGCTTCGGTTCACTTGGACTCATGACTTCCGTTCTGGTTACTCCCGATGGAAAAACCATGGAAGCCGAAGCGGCACACGGAACGGTGACCCGCCACTACCGCGATCACCAGGCCGGAAAATCAACTTCCACAAACCCCATTGCATCCATCTTCGCCTGGACACGCGGTCTTGAATTCCGTGGAAAACTCGATAAGAATCAGGAGCTTATCAATTTCTGTCATGCACTTGAACAGGTCTGCATCGAAACTGTTGAAAGCGGAAAAATGACCAAGGATCTGGCTGTTTGTATTCACGGCAACAAAGTGAAACTTGGTGAGAACTATCTGAACACCGAAGATTTCCTGGATGCTTTGGATACGAATCTGAAGGCTAAGCTGAAGAAATAGTTTCGACTACGCTCAACTACCAGATCTCGGTGCCTGAGCTAAGTCGAAGGCACAACAACAAATTTACCATGGAGACATGGAAGACATAGAGAGCCATAGAGGAAGTACAGTGTTTTTTCTCCATGGTACTCCATGCCCTCCATGTCTCTGTGGTTAAAAATCCCGGGACGTCTCGAACTATTGAAAATTAAGAACCAAAACCCATGCGTTCAGGGATTCTATTTGTTTTTTTTCTTTCTTGTCTCGCCACACCGGGCTTGGGTCAAATCAAAACCTCAGAGGATGTTTTGAATGCCATGTTAAAGAGGCATACCGGAAAAAGATGCCGCACGCTGACCTTTAGCCAGTATACTTACCGCCCAAACGACAGCCTGAACAGAAACACGATCTGGTACGAAGCCATTGAATACCCCGACAAGTTCCGAATTGATTTCAACGGCACCAGCCATGGAAATGCCGCCCTGTTCCGGAACGATACCGCTTTTCGTTTCCGGAACGGACAACTGGTTGACCACCGCCTTGATAAAAACGACCTTTTGCTCATTCTGGGAGGCATGTTTTTCAGAAGTAAAGAAGAAGTCGTTCAGCGGCTGAAAGGACTCAATTACGACCTCAGGCGGTTTTCAGAAAACACCTGGAACAACCGGCCCGTTTATGTAATCGGAGCAGAAAAAGACGACAGCCTGAACAACCAGATTTGGGTAGACAAAAAAGATCTGGAAGTCGTCCGCATGCGCACGCATCTCGCTCCTGACAAAGAGATGGACATCCACATTCAATCTCCTTTTCTGGCCTGCGGAGGGTTTATTGAAACCAAATACAGCTTCTACCTCAATGGCAAACTCGATCAGCTGGAGGAGTATAAAGACATTCAAACGAATATCAAAATCGATCCGGGTGTCTTTGATCCCAAACAATTCGGCAAAGTGCATTGGAACAAAAGCCTTGCTCCTTTTAAAGCAAATCAATAGAATCAGGCAAAACAATAAAGATGACAAACATCATCTGTACCGACACCCCAACACCTCAATACACCAACACTTCAACACAAATTTTCCTACATTTGTAAGCAATAAAATTAGAACATATGGGACGCGTATTTGAAAAACGAAAGCATGTCATGTTTGCCCGCTTTGCCAAAATGGCGAAAACGTTTACACGTATCGGGAAAGAAATTCATATGGCCGTAAAGAAAGGCGGACCCAACCCCGATGACAATCCAAGGTTGCGTCTGGTCATCCAGAATGCCAAGGCTGTAAATATGCCCAAGACAAACATTGACAGCGCCATTCAAAGGGCGGTAAGTAAAGACAAATCCGATTACGAAGAAGTTGTATACGAAGGATATGGTCCTCATGGTGTTGCCGTGCTTATCGAAACAGCTACAGACAACACGACTCGCACAGTGGCCAATATACGGCTTGCCTTTACCAAATGCGGCGGTGCGCTTGGAAAAACAGGTTCTCTGGAATTCCTGTTCGAACGCAAAGGCATTTTTCAGATAGATATGGCTAAACGCAAACTGGAAGATCTGGAACTTGAACTCATCGATTTTGGTGCGGAAGAAATAGAGGAAGAAGACGGAAAAGCATTTATCTATGTTACCTTCACAGACTTCGGTAAAATGCAGAAAGGCTTGGAAGACATGGGTATCGCCGTGATCTCAGCCGAAAAAGAACGATTCCCCAATACGACTGTTGAACTGAATGCCGAAGGGCAGGCGGAAGTTATTAAATTGATTGAACGTCTGGAGGATGATGATGATGTGCAAGCTGTGTATCACAATCTGAAGCTTGACTGACTATTCTACCGTTTACTCTTCTTCAAGTGGTTTATTGGTTGTGTACGTTCTCCATTTCTCAAGCACAGCCTGCATATCGGCAGGTATTTCAGAATCGAAATGAATATACTCTCCGCTTGTCGGGTGTTTGAATCCGAGCGATTTGGCATGAAGGGCCTGGCGGGGCAAAAGCTTGAAACAATTCTCGATAAACATCTTGTATTTCTGAAAAGTCGTTCCCTTTAAGATTCGGTCACCTCCATAGGTATCGTCATTAAAAAGGGGGTGTCCGATATATTTCATATGCGCCCGGATCTGGTGTGTTCTTCCCGTTTCCAATTTACATTGGATGAGCGTTACATAACCGAAACGTTCGAGAACCTTCCAATGGGTCACGGCATGTTTTCCTTCTGCGGGATCCTGAAAAACAGTCATGATTTTACGGTCCTGCAGGCTGCGGCCCAGATTGCCCGTAATTGTTCCCGAATCTTCTTTAAAATCGCCCCAAACCAGTGCAACATAAATCCGGTCGATATCGCGGTCGTAGAATTTTTTGGAAAGCCTTGTCAGGGCCAATTCGTTTTTGGCAATGACAATGATTCCTGAAGTATTTTTGTCGATGCGGTGAACCAATCCCGGACGCATGGATTCATCCCTTCCATCCCCGATTCCGGAATTGCGCTGGGGTAAATTCTGGAAATGAAATACAAGAGCATTGACCAGCGTTCCGGAATAATTACCATAACCCGGATGGACAACAATACCCGGATCCTTGTTGACAATAATCAGGTCATCATCTTCATAGGCAATATTGATCGGAATGTCTTGCGGAATGAGCTCGATCTCCCTTGGCGGGTGCGGAAGAACAATCTGAATCAGATCCCTGGGCTTAACTTTGTAGCTCGATTTAACCGGTTTGCCATTTACAAGAATGTTTCCTGCCTCTGCAGCATGCTGTATACGCGAGCGGCTGGCATTCTCCAGACGGTTCATCAGGAACTTATCTATTCGCAGAAAATCCTGCCCCTTGTCCACCAGAATCCGGAAGTGTTCAAAGAGTTCATCTTCCGTCAGGCCGGCATCGTCAGTCAACTTAATATCAAATTCTTCGGCCATAGCGTTTGTAAAAAAGAAAAGGTAAGGAAATTAAATGGAATGAGTCAATCAAGCTTCAATCGGATCTCCGGATTTTTAGCCCGGGTCGGAATCTACCGGGCTATCAAAAGTTTTTTGGTACAGGAAATCTTGTTTTTGCCGCTTATCCTCACCAGGTAGAATCCATTACCGAGAAAAGAAACATCCAAAGGTTCGGTTTTTGAAAGAACAGACTCAGCCACGAGGCTTCCCAGCATATTGAAAAGTTCAATCTTGTACAATTCATCATCGGAAGAGGGAATTGAAACAGTCAGTTTGTCCTGTGCCGGATTCGGGTAAAGGCTTACAAAACTCAAGGGGGTCAGATGTTCCTGAATACCGGTCACCTTAATGGTGTCTCCAAAAAGAGGACGGATCATCAGTGATCCCGGATATACACTCGGACTCCAGGGACTTAAACTGTCAATCTTGTAAAAGTTATTTGAAGACGCGTCTGTATTCTGATCAAAGCCTACACTGAGGTTATCCTGAGTATACTGCTCCCAGCCGACATAAAAGACACCTGAAATCGGAAGCAGGTAATCCAGCTTGTAGGTTCGGAAATGATCATATCCGGGCAGATACTGCGGAGTAAATGAACTGTCGCTCCGGTAAATCATTGTACCCGGTTGATTGTTGGTTCCTGGGGCCCATACACAAAGCCGGAATGCATCCAATGATACATTGAGCTGAACGGGGTTCCAGAAAAACTGTACCGCTCTGAGGGTATCGGCAATGTTTGTGGAAAAACGCACGGCCAGCTGAGCACCCGCATTGGTTCCCGCACCTTCCAGTCCATATCCAAGCTCTGCTGTACCGTCATCATAGGCATAATAATTAAAGAACCGCTGTGTGGATACGATGGTGTCCTTATTTAAAATGTTTTCATAGATGATGTGATTGATGCTGAAGACCGTGGTATCGCTCAGTGAATTTCCAAAGCTGAATCCATTTGCAGACACAGGAGGATTGGCGCAATTCGGATAAGCGCTGTAACCGTTGGTAAGAAATGGATTCAGACCGGGATCCACCGCACTCCAGGAAGTGGAAAACGGAGCCCCGTAATGTTCTCCCTGATACTGGTAAGTCATGTTTCTGGGGTTAATATCATTGTTCCGGATGTAAATGTGTGTATTGGTAGCCATGTCTGATACGCCCTGGTATTGTTTCCAGGGCATGCTCTGATAATTGGCGAGAAAAGAGAGCGGCTGATAGACAAAAGAGACCTGCGCAATGACAGTGTCTTTCGGACTGCGACCCGGCCGCAGATCAACACAATCCAGATGCCAGTGATTGACATTTCCGGCGGGGTTTGAATAATTCCGGAAACGGAATTGAAACCAGGTTGCTGATGCGTATTGATAGAGAACCGAATCATGTCTGTAAAGCGGAACCATAACCCGGTGAAACCCTGTATCCGGGGCAGTCGGAGCGTACCCGGCTTCTGCCCAGGCTTCCCTCCAGGTGATGCTGTCGTGTGAGCTCCGAAACTCCAGGAAAAGGCTGTCTGAAGGTTCGGGCGCACTGCCTCTGCCCTGGGCTTCATAATAAAAACTCAGGTAATAAGACGAATCTGTCGGTGAACCGGTCATACGGATGCGTTTGGAAGTCAGTGTATCGCATGAAACGCTGGTAAGCCCCCCCGCCGTAAAGTCATAGGGATATCCGTTTTTATCCAGTCCGTCAAAGGTGGCCACCCCGATATTGATCGGTGAAATCGGAAAATCGGTATTGACAAAAACCGTGTTGTCGATCCATTTTGAGGAATCCGGATAGGGTCCTGTAGCGGAAAAATTATCCTGAAGTGTGTCTCTCTTTGAATAGTACGAATAAGGGTTTGAAAAATAAGGACTGACAGCGGACTTTCCTGCAAGGCGGTGAGCATTGAGAACAGGGTTAACTTTCAGGGGATGGAGTTTCTCCTGAGCCTGCATTCCTGAAACAAAAAGTGTAAAAAGTAAAAAAGTAGAAATTATGCGCTTCATTCGTATTTATTCTTCTGTGTATTTTTTTCAATGAGCCCGGCTCCTTCATTCAGGTCCTGATTTATTTGACTGAATCTGACCGGCTCTTTATCCGGCTTTTATCATTCGAAAGATAAATATCAATGCTGCTTCCCGGGCTGATCATTTTATCCCCACCGGCAGCCGGCACTTGTTTGTATACTCTGGCATTTGCAGTATCCTGTTTTTCCTTTTGGTTTTTATCGAAAACAGGGGTTCCTTCGCTCAGGTTGCTTTCATTGAGCAGAAGAACGGCTTGCTTTCGGGTAAGTCCGATCAGGTTTGGAATACCTACTGCATCTCCCCCGCCATGTCCCTCTCCCACGATCAGTGAAATTTCCGCACCCCGCTCGATCAGGGTTCCTTCGGCAATTCGTTTTCCTTTGTATTCCTGGCTAAGCACACAGCCATTGCAGATATCCGGACGCCGTCTGATTGGTTTGGCCAACTTCAATCCATAGGTTTCCAAAATGGCAACAGCCTGTCTCAATGAACGATCTTCCAAACGGGGCATTGAAACACGTGGCGGCAAAACAGAGGTAATGTATAAATAAACTGTCCGCTCCTGTTTTACCCTGGATCCAGGTTCCGGTTCCTGCTTTATAACGACACCTTTGTCCTTTTTAGTATCATATATTGAATCAATAACCAGATATTTAAGCTGTTTGCCTTTGATAAATTCAACCAAAGCCTTCTGCTTCACACCCCTGAAGTCAGGAACAGCAATTGTTTTGCCATGATGTGTATACAAATCCAGGCCCACGAATATCAGCCAAAAGACGAGAAGTAAAGCGAACAGGGCGATCCCGAGATGCTTAAAAAAAGCACGGCTCTTGAGAAATTTGAGAATATCTTTCACGAAGCTTTCATATATAGATTTTCCGGAGGCGATTTTTCATCCTTGAACAAATAGCTCATACCTCATTCGGCCTGTCTTGCCGGGTCCCATAACTCCCTCATTTGCAATAATAAACACAAACAAAAGACAGGCCTAACAAACAGGATGCAAATTTCGACATATTTTTTGAATGTGAGTCTATGTGACTTGATTTCCTCCTTTTCAGGAAAAACCATCCCTCTATTTCTCAATGTGTCAGTTTGATCACTTTCGATTTGACATTCCTGATCCAGCCGTCCACTTTATTATTAACCAATTCTCTGGCACTGAGAACATTATCTGCCTTATTGACAGCAAAGGGCATAAGGAATTGAGAGGCGAACAAACTGGCCTCAAAGACATTGCTTATCTTCAATCCAAGCAATTCAGCCAGTTCGATCGTTTTTATGTTGAAAACGCTGTTGTCTGTGTTGATTTCAGCTGTCTGACCACCGCTTTTTTCCGGATACGTTAAGCCCTTCAACATCCGGTTACAATAAGACCGGATCCCATTCTTTTCTCCAATGGCTTTTATCGCCTCGACAATTTCGTCAAACTTGTATTTGCTGCTTGCACATACAGCATCGTGTGCGGCCTTTTCTACAACGGTATAGATATTTAGTTTGGGAATCTCCGGGTTAACCTTACTGGCTTGCAAAATGCAATCAGCCAAAATAATTGAAAGGGAAGGTGCAAAAACCAATTGTTCATTTACGGGCATATTCTTTTCTTTCATGAAAAGCTGGGCTGGGGCCTGATCAAACTCACTGTTCACATACGACACTCCATTGCTGTGACGGGAAAACCCACGGAGTATGATCGGTCTTTCGCAATACAAATGGCTCTCAATGTAGGAGGCTATGATCACTGCCGAATAAAAATCAGGAGCAAGGGAATGAAAAAAACCGGCATGTCTGGATTGAATATGTTTTAAGACCCGAATATCCACCGCCCCCCAATACAATCCGGGGAGTTCAATGCTGGAAAATATATCCTGAGTCGTTTTCCTGAGATCTTCCCTGGAATTCCTGACCGAATACGAATTGCCTCTGGGAATGGTCAATTGTCCCTGTAAGGACTTGGCCCCCACATCCGGCCAATAATAGGTGGCGCTGCCAAAGGACAGAGCATCGACTTTATTCTCTTTCAGTAATTTTGCAGCAAACTCAAATGCATCGGGCAGCATCGCGTCATCATCACCAATATAGGTTACGAATCCTTCTTCGATAAAGCCCAGGGCAAACTCCCAGTTCGCACTCATGGATACACGTTCAGGCGTTTTCAGATACCTGATCCGCTTATCCGAAAAACTTTTTACGACCTCCTCGGTATTGTCTAAACTGCAATTGTCACTTACCCAAATCGTTAAATTTTCATACTTCTGACTTACGCAGGATTTCAATGACCAATACAAAGTATCCGCTCGTTCTCTGGTTGGTATAACAATGTTAAATTTAGTCATCACCCCTATATTAAGATTTATCTGATTTCATATAAAAACAACGACGGGCATCTTTTACAAAAACAGGATCATCCGCACCGCCGTTCCACTCAAATTATCTGCAGCGAAGGAATGGCCACAACAAACCGGCACCCCCATTCTTTCGCATATTTTAATTGGCCAATGATTTCCTGCTGAATGTTCCAGGGTAAAATTAGAATAAAATCAGGTCTTTGCGACAGAATAAAAGATTCGTCAACCACCGGAATTTTGCTTCCCGGGAGATATTTTCCCTGCTTAAACGGAGATTTATCGATTACCAAGGGGATCAGATCAGAATCGATTTTGCAATAATTAAAGAGCGTATTTCCTTTGGCAGCGGCCCCGTAAGCAATGACCCGTTTTTTCTCATCTTTCTGCTGGCGCAGGAATTTCATGAGCGCTGCTTCGATGGAGCTGATTTTTTTCTGAAACCCTTCATAATACCCCAGGGTTCGCATGCCAAGTTGCTCTTCTTTGTTCCGAAGTGTTTTAACATGCGTTGAAATTTCCCGTGATTTCGCATTCTTGTGATTTGCAAAAATCCGAAGTGATCCGCCATGTGTGGCTATTTGTTCAACATCGAAAAGTTCAAGGCCGTGCGATTCGAAAATCAGGGATACGGTATGAAATGACAAATAAGAATAATGTTCCTGATAAATTGTATCAAACTGATTGTATAAAACCAAATTCATCAAATGCGGAAATTCCATGGTAATAACCCCGTCAGCAGCAAGCACTTTTTTCATCCCCGAAACAAAATCGTTGATATCGGGAACATGAGCCAGAACATTGTTTCCGACAATCAGGTCTGCTTTTAAACCATCGTTGATCAGTTTTTCGGCCAGGGCAACGCCAAAAAACTCCATGATGGTACGGATTCCTTTCCCGATGGAGACCTCAGCGGTACTCTTAGTAGGTTCGATTCCCAGAACGGGAATTCCGGACTCCTTAAAATACTGCAGCAAGTAACCATCGTTCGATGCAATCTCAAGAACAAGGGAATGGGAATTGTAATTGAATCTGTCAATCATCATCCGGGCATACTCCTTTGCATGCTGCAACCAGGAAGTGGAAAAGGATGAAAAATACAGATAGTCGCCGCTGAATATCTCAGTTGCTTTTTTAAATTCCTCCAGTTGTACCAGAAAGCAATGGTCGCAAACAAATAATTTCAGAGGATAGTTCAATTCGGGTTTTGCCAGATCTTCTTTCGAAAGAAAAGAATTGGAAGGAGGCGCTTCACCAAGATCAGCGAACAGATGAGACAGTGGCTGACTACAAAATCTGCAATTCATATTTTTATTCCCGTATAATTCAGGTCCAACAAAGGATAATTTTTATCTTTCAACGAAACACTGCCTTCTGCCAGCGGCCAGCGAATGTCAATGGCCTTGTCGGAATACCGGATTCCGCCCTCTGCAGAAGGTTCATAAAAACTGGTGTGCTGATACAAAAGTTCGGCATGATCTGACAGCGTTTGAAAGCCATGAGCAAATCCTTCAGGAATATAAATCATCTTTCTGTTCCTTTCAGACAATTCCAACCCAAACCATTGCAAAAAGGTTGGAGAAGATTGTCTCAGATCCACAGCCACATCAAAAACCGCCCCCCGGATACATCGGATCAATTTACATTCACCGAAAGGAGGTACTTGGTAATGCATTCCACGGATGGTTCCCTTTTTAATATTTACGGAATGATTGCACTGAACAAATTCTTTTACCTCACCAGTTGCCTTGAATTCCCTTTTACAAAATGTGCGAAAAAATTCTCCACGCTCATCCCGGTGTGCTTCAACATCGATTACAAACAAACCCGAAAGATTGGTTTCTGTAAATTTCATCATAACGTCCAGTCCAGTTTCATCTTTTTTGCGTCTTGAACATAGTCCTGCAGGTTTTTCACCGACCGTATTGCCTTTTCTTCGTGGTAGGCTCGGTACCAGGTTACTGTTTCCGCAATATTTTTCCGGATATCCCACACCGGTTTCCACCCCAGCTTCCGAATGGCTTTGGAAGAATCCAGTTTCAAGATTCCGGCTTCATGAAAACGGGCCGATTCCGCTTCATTCATTTTGTAATCGATCTCAGGCCAAAGGGCTTTCATTTTCACAATCACATCATTCACCTTCATTGTTTGCCCTTCACTGTGCCCGAAGTTCCAGGCGCCGGCAAATTCGGATTTGGAGTCCAGCAAATTTTGACCCAACAGCAGGTATCCTGAAAGCGGCTCCAAAACATGTTGCCAGGGCCGGATTGAATCCGGGCTTCTGATTTCAGTTACTCCACCGGCAACAACTCCCCTGTAAATATCCGGTATCAAACGATCCGTCGCCCAGTCGCCTCCACCGATTACATTTCCCGCTCGTGCGCTTGCCAATAAAATCTGGTCCGTATTGAAAAAAGAATTCCTGTAGGAAGCCGTGAGCAATTCACTGCAGGCTTTGGAAGAACTGTACATATCATACCCTCCCATCCGGTCTGTTTCTGTGAAAGGCAGCCCTCCTTCATTGTTTTCGTACACTTTATCGGTTGTGACATTGACAATGGCTTTCACACTTTCACAATTTCGGGCAGATTCCAGAATGTTCAGCGTTCCAAGAACATTTGTTTCATAGGTATACGAAGGAAATCTGTATGAATCCCTGACCAAGGACTGCGCAGCCAGGTGAAAGACGATTTCCGGTTTTTCCCGGCTGAAAAAATGTTCCAATTCATCTTTTTTTCTGATATCCCCCAAATGCGAATTCAACTTCAGCTTGAGGAGTGAATAATGAGAAGTATCCCCTTTTTCGTCCAATGAAAAACCAGACACCTCCGCCCCCATTTGCGTTAACCACAAAGCCAGCCAGGACCCCTTAAAACCGGTATGGCCGGAGATGGCCACCTTTCTTCCGCGATATGTCCCTTTAAAGAGATTATTCATCACTTCCAGATTTTCCATTTTGCCTGACCGCTTTCCCAAAGATGCTCAAGTTCCATTTTATCTCTCATTGCATCCATGCACTTCCAGAAACCCTTATGTTTAAAGGCCGAAAGCTGGTTGCTTTTTGCCAATTCTTCCAAAGGATAATCTTCCCACATAAAATCGTCGGCATCGTCCTTCAAATATTGAAACACTTCGGGTTGAAGAACAAAAAAACCTGCATTTATCCAATGCCTGTCCCCTTTTGGCTTTTCAATGAAATTAGAAACTGTTCCATTCTCGTTGATTTCCAGAGAGCCGAATTTTCCCAAAGGCTGGACTGCCGACACGGTTGCAATTTTCCCATGCTTTTTATGAAATTCAAGCAAATCATTCAGATTTAAATCCGTGACCCCATCTCCGTAGGTCAGCATAAACATTTCGTTGCCAATGTGTTTTTGTACCCTCTTCAAACGGCCCGCGGTCTTTGTATTCAATCCCGTATCAACCAGGGTTATTTTAAACGATTCGGCGTTGGTCTGATGCACCTCAATTTTGTTATCCTTAAGATCCACAGTCACATCCGAATTATGCATGAAATAATTCATAAAGTATTCCTTTATCAGATACCCTTTGTAACCCAGACATACGATAAAATCATTGTAGCCATAGGACTCATATATTTTCATGACATGCCATATAATCGGCTTGCCTCCGATTTCAATCATCGGTTTGGGCCGAAGATGTGATTCTTCTGAAATACGGGAACCCAGGCCACCTGCAAAAATAACTACCTTCATGCTGCTAGTATTATTGTGTTTCGGGCAGACGATCAGCCCACATTGTTTTGCATTGATTCAGGAACCTTCTTGCCAAAAAGACAATTTGTTTCAGGCTGTACGCACCCTGACAAATTTGAAAATTTTAGATTTTTTTGTTTTGACGGACAAAGACCAGGTGCGCCTTTTACACCCCAATAGTGTGCTTCAATTAAGTTCAAAGAGTTAGCTACAAATTTACTATTTTTGGGATGCAAATCCTTTTTCATCTGAATCATTTTCCACGTCCAATTCAATTGAAATTTATTCTTTCATGCGCTTTCAATAAGACGACGGTTTCCATTTGCAGAAAAACGGATCGCAAACAGTTCACCAAGTACCGGGAAACAAACAATTGAGAATGAAAATACTTGTTACCGGAGCTACCGGATTCATTGGCAATTATCTGATCCCGGAACTCCTCAGCAGGGATTTTGAAGTCGTTGCCTCTTCGCGTCATCCCGAGAAAGCCCAAAAAACAGACTGGTTGAATCGTGTTGAATTTGTGGAACATGACATGGAGACTGTTTCGACCGAAAATTTGTTTGAAAAATTTCACCGGCCCGATCTCCTGATCCATCTTGCATGGGGAAAACTGTCAGACTTTAAAGACAACGCACACATCTCGGAGATCTTACCCCGTCACAAGCTGTTCCTTCATAACTTATTGTCAAACGGACTCAAAAACATAACGGTGGCCGGCACCTGTCTTGAATATGGCATGACCGAAGGTGAATTAAACGAAACGTCGGAGGGTAAACCAATTGTGGCCTATGCCATCGCAAAAAACGAGTTGAGGCTATACCTGGAACAATTAAAAGCGCAAATCTCATTCTCTTTGAAATGGCTCAGATTATTCTACATATATGGTGAAGGCCAAAACTCTAAATCGATCATTCCCCAACTCCAAAAATCACTCCGGAACAAGGAGGAGGTCTTCAACATGAGTTTGGGAGAACAAATCAGGGATTATTTACCCGTCCAAACCCTCGTTAAGGATATTGTTACTTTTGCCATACAGATAAAATATGAAGGGATCATTAATTGCTCAAGCAATCAACCCATCACAATAAAACAGCTGGTGCTCAATTACCTGATAAAGGAAAACAAAACCATAAAAATTAATTTTGGCTTTTATCCTTATAACGACTATGAGCCATTCGGGTTTTGGGGTGGCAATGAAAAGCAACAAAAAATAAAGACCATGGCTGCATCAGAGAGCGATAAAACTGAATTTCCTGAAGAATTAAAAAATAGTTCTGAAGGTTTCCACCAACTCTTTTTACAGAAAAAGGTTCCTTTATTTCAAAACAAAGTATACAAAAATCAGGAAATTGCCCTCAAAGCTGGTTTCGGGGATGTGAAACTGGTACAATCGAAAGTCAGCGGTTTTGTATTCAATCAGGATTTTGATGGCTCACTGATGGACTACGATGAGAATTACCACAATGAGCAATCCAATTCCCCCTTTTTTAAAAACCACCAACAAAACGTTTTTGCTTTGCTGGATGGTTTTGGCCTGAAAGCAAAAAGCATCGTTGAAATCGGTTGCGGCAAAGGCGATTTTTTTGAAATTCTGAAATCACATCAATTATCCTGCGTGGGGTTTGATCCATCCTATGAAGGAAATGATCCCTCCATTGTAAAAGATTATTTTTCAGAAAAACACAAAATACAGGCCGATTTGGTCATTCTCAGGCATACCCTGGAACACATTGAGAATCCTCATCAGTTTATTCAGCAAATTGCAAAAATCAATAATCGGGCAGGTTACATTTTTATTGAGGTTCCGACTTTCGACTGGATAATAAACAAAAATGCCTTTTGGGATGTCTTTTATGAGCATTCCAATTACTTTTCCATCCAATCCCTGACATCCATGTTCAGCAAATCGCAATCCGGGTATTTATTCGGCGGACAGTACATTTATTGCTATGCCAAACTTTCAGATCTGAGAGAAACGATCCCTCAGCAGGATTTTGTTCCCTATGACACCAAAGCTTTTCTGGGCGAGTTTGAGAAGTGGAGCAAATTTATCTCTTCCGGGAAAAATATAGCGATCTGGGGTGCAGGGGCAAAGGGCTCAACTTTCCTCAACTTAATTGACCCTCAAAAAAAATTCATCAAAGCCGTTATCGATGTGAACCCGAACAAGCAAAATAAATTCATTGCGGTTACCGGGCACCCTATTTTAGCTCCCGAAAAACTGACTGAAATAAACTGCGATCACTTAATCGTGATGAATGAAAACTACATGAACGAAATCAAAAAAACAGTTTCCGATTTAAAAATTACAAAAATTAACATTTTGAGCTTATAAACATGGATCCAATAGAAGAATTCAAAAAAGAAGTTGAAAGCAACATCAAAAATCAGGGACTCGACAAAACCCTTTTAACAGACACAAAAAACTTCATCGCTTCTTCAATCAAATCGAAATACTCCTACAACTTTACCTGGATGGGAAGACCCATTATTCAATACCCCCAGGACATGATCGCCATGCAGGAGTTAATCTGGGATATCAAACCGGACCTGATCATTGAAACCGGCATTGCTCATGGCGGTTCCCTTATTTTCTATGCTTCCATTCTGGAATTAATAGGCAAAGGTGAAGTGGTGGGAATAGATATCGACATCAGGGAACATAACCGGAAAGAAATAGAAGCCCACCCTATGGCCAAAAGGATAAAGATGATTCAAGGCTCTTCGATCGATTCGGATACCGTCGAAAAAGTCAAAGGCCTGGCAAACGGAAAAAAAACGGTGTTGGTGGCGCTTGATTCAAATCACACGCACGACCATGTGCTGCAAGAGCTGAAATTGTATGCGGGTCTGACCAGCATTGGCTCTTACTGCGTGGTGTTTGATACTGTTGTTGAAGATCTTCCGAAAGGAATGTATGGAAATAACAGGCCCTGGGACACTGGCAACAATCCTAAAACGGCGGTGTTTGAGTTTCTTAAAACAAATTCTGATTTTGTTATAGATAAAAGAATCGACAATAAAATACTCATCAGTGTGGCTCCGGATGGGTATTTAAAAAGAATAAAATAGTTTGCCAACATGAAAATAATCGGGTATATCATTCACAATTCTGCATAATGGATTACCTTTGATCATAATTACCTATAGACAAAAAAGACCATCGGGTTGCAGCCTTTTTTTTGCAATTTGAAGACAATCGGTATGCAGGAGATAGAATATGAAATTGTTGCCAAGAAAAATTTTGGCTTTGGCTTTCGGGAACTTTGGGAGCACAAGGAATTGTTATATTCCTTTTCGTGGAGAGACATCAAGGTTAAATACAAGCAAACGGCTTTGGGCTTTTTATGGGCCATACTCCAACCGACTATTCTCATGCTCATATTTACCTATGCCCTGGGCAGCTATATCAAAGCAAATTCAAAACTATCCATCGACTATTCCGTTTTTGCCCTTTCCGGTCTCTTGCTTTGGGCCATTTTCTCTTCCGGTGTTTCCGGCGCAGGAAACAGCATGATCAGCAACGCTGAAATCATTAAGAAAATCTATTTCCCCCGTCTGATCATTCCTATTTCGTCTGTCATTGTTTCGTTGTTTGATTTCTGCATGGCTTTTCCGGTTTTTTGCGTGATCCTTTTATTCAAGCATACCGGTTTTAATGTTTACGCGATTCTGTTCGTACCAGCCTCCCTGCTTCTTGCCGGATTTTCAACTTTGGGTATTGGAACGGGCTTGTCGGCGCTGAACTTAAAATACAGGGACTTCAAGTATGTGATGCCATTTATGATACAGGCGCTGATGTTTCTCAGCCCTGTTGTTTATCCGATCAGCGAAGGCGACACGGGGTGGCTGAAATACATCATGGCAGTGAATCCGATGAAACTTCCGCTTGATTTATTTCGAATGAGTATTTCGGGATACAACGGAGGCTGCAGCCTTTGGATGATCAGCTCAATCAGCTCACTTTTGTTTTTTATTCTCGGATTTTATTATTTCCGAAAGACTGAAAATTATTTTTCTGATCTGGCCTGATGCATTCGCATCAGGAGTTCTTTACAACTTCGACTTCCATTTGATTTAAAATGACTCCCGCATTTGTAAAAAGCGCAATGTCCTTGTTGTGTTCTTCAATAAATTCGATGACTACCTTATCCTGAACAAGCTGAAAAGGAACCTCTCTGGAATAGAGGATAAACGATATTTTGTATTTCCCGGATACCAGATGGGCCAGGTTTTCTCTGAAAATGAATTCAAATTTACCCGGTTCGATATCTTGAGGCCTGGACCAGACATGCCGGATTGCCTTGTCATCCAAACTGTAAAACACAAGACCAATAATAAAATGTTTTATCAATTCCTTGACATCCACAGTGACCGAAATCCCATATTTCTGATTCAACCGCAGCTGGTTGGATATTTTCCCCAGGTGATTCGAAATTTTCACTTTCTCTATTGACGCTGCCAAATTGCTTAAAGCCGGAAATAGAATTTCTCCTGCCGAAACCAATTCTTTTCCAAGATAAAAATTGATTGCATCCTGCGTATTGCCTTCGAATGCAATGGTCCCCTCAGAAAGAAGAATCGATTTACGCGTCATCCCCATCAGGGCACCCATACTGTGGCTTACAAATAACACCGTTCTCCCCTGGTTCTTACTGAGGTCTTCCATCTTCCACAGGCACTTTTTTTGGAACTCGGCATCACCGACGGCCAGAACCTCATCCAGGAGTAATATTTCGGGCTCAAGAAAAGCGGCAACAGCGAAGGCAAGCCGAAGTTTCATGCCACTTGAATAGTGCTTTAAAGGGGTATCCAGAAACCTCTCTACACCACTAAAATCGACAATTTCATCGAATTTGGAGAGGATCTCTTTTCGTTTCATCCCCAGTATCGATCCGTTGAGCATGACATTTTCTCTTCCGCTGAGTTCAGAATGGAAGCCGGTACCAACCTCCAGAAGACTTGCAACCCTTCCGCGCACAATTACCTTACCGGAAGTAGGAGGAGTTATGCTGGACAATATTTTCAAAAGAGTGGATTTACCCGCGCCGTTTTTCCCCATGATCCCCAAAGATTCTCCGGGATAAACCTCGAAAGAAACATCTTTCAAAGCCCAAAAATCCCCCTCACTGCCACTTTCCTTTTTGTTGAGGAAAGAGCTCAAAGAATCTCGGATGCTGAGATAAGGAATATGCTCCTTACCCAGGCGGTATCTTTTGGACAGATTTTTTATTTCGAGAATGGGTTTCATATTTGAATCCTAAATAAGGAAATTAAACTAATCCAATACGGTTAAAAAACGGCTCTCCCTCTTCCTGATTTTTTCGCTCATGCGGGGTAGATTACCCAACATGCATCGCTTTTTTATTTCTTTGAAAACCAAACTCAAGGATCTTGTCAATAAATTCATATGGTTTATAATGATTGATCGCCGCCTGGTGAAAGATGCAGGTAGCCGGAGTCATACCCGGTAAAGAGTTGACTTCTATAAAAATGACTTCAGCCCGTGGCCCGTCAAATACGCGGACAAATGCATCAATCCGGCAATATCCCGACACACCAAGTACAGAAGCCGCTTTTCCCAGTTCGGCCTTGACCTGGGCGGAGATTGTTTCTCTTTCTGATTTCTGGTCCGAATATCGGGCAGGGGTAATATTCTGTCCCTGTCCTGCCAGAAATTTTTCCTCAAGAGAAAGAACTTCCCCTTCGGATAAAGCCTCACTCGCCTCAAATACTTCGTATTCCAAAACGCCTTCCTTATTGAACTTACAAAGCATTCCACCGGTGACTTCCAGAAAATGGCGTGCATTTTTTCTGGAAATTAATTCCTCCACAAGGAATACACCCTTTTGAGGAAACTCTTCTTTGACCTTCATATGAAGCTGCTCTGTGGCAGCACAATCCAGTGTCTCCTGCTTTCTGAAAATCAATTTGGCAAAAGCATCCAAATCAGCCAAGGATTTTATTTTTTTCACGGCAGAGCTGCAACCGTCATCCACAGGCTTTGCAATAAATGGGAACCCGATCTTTTCCTGGATAAGCTGCTTCAAAGCAGCACTGTTCGTATTCCACTCTTCCTCTGTAATGAGCATGTGTTCGGCAACCAACAATCCATTTTTTCGCAGAATTTCATTGGTCCTGAACTTGTCAATCGTAGTGGCGGAACTTGCCTGATCCGAACCGTTGTACGGAATCCCGATACGCTCCAACCTGGCCTGCACTTCGCCATCCTCTCCAGGCCGGCCATGGAGGGCGATAAAAACGCCGTCTGCTTTTTCGGCGAGTTGCTCATAACTGATTTTCTGGGGTTGAGCCAGACTTAAAGGGCTCGAATATTTATCAGTCATAAATTTGCATGCCTGGATAATCTCCTTCACAACCTCATGCACTTTATAATTTTCAATTTTTTCCCGGATATCATCCGCATTGTCTTTCAAAAGCAGGTTGATTGGAACCTGATACATGAAATGCTCCTTCTGGCTTCCCGATAGAAAAACAGGGATGGGCTCGTATTTATCTGATGAAGAAAGTTTTTCATAAACATTTCGTCCGCTTTCAACGGAAATATGTCTTTCAGAAGAATATCCGCCAAAGAGAACGGCAATCTTTAATTTGGAAGAAGAAGCGGATCGCTCTTGTATTATTTTTTCATCCAGGGTGCTGAGCAGCCGGTCGAAAACACCATTGTTCATCGATGACACAATTCGCTGTTTCAGAGAGGTTCTGATAATATAGGTCAGGAACTGCGATGGATTGAGGCCGATCTCAGCTGCCTGATGAAAGAAAAAAGAAGAAGGCATCATGCCCGAGGTGGTGTTGGGGTCATTCAGAAAAATGGTCCCCTCTTCGGTAATGAACCCATCAATCCGCGCATATACATCAAAGCTCAGGGCGGAGAATAAACGTTCACATTCCTTCCGGATACCCTGAATCTGCTGGCTCGGAAGATCAATGGGAGTAATTTTTCTGGAAAGACCGGGAAGATATTTTGACCGGTAATCAAAAAGTTCTTTCCCCTTTTTGATTTCCGTAGGAGGCAAAGCAATCGGCATCCCGGCTTCATCCTGAACAACAATGCATGAAAACTCGCGGCCGGAGATAAAACCTTCAAGCAGAACCGTGCTTTCTCCCTCAAGTGACTCAATGAGCAGGGAAACTGACGCCTCCATATGTTCTTCGATGTATCGAAGCAAAACGGCCGGGTGATAAAAGACTTGAGTACCGATCCTCACCGGAATTCCAATTCCTTCCCGGATATCACAAAGAACCCGCAGGAATTCTGTTTTCCCTGAAGGGGTCAGGGCATTCCATTCCGCTTTATCCAATTCGAATGCAAAAAAACTTTTATCTACCGCTTTACAGAATTGAACAAATTCATCTTCTTTGAGAATACTGATTCCAATGGAAGAGCCCTGATGTGCCGCTTTTATAACCAGAGGAAAGCCGATTTCCTTTTTCGCTTTATTGAACCAGGCCTCTTTGGAATCCCGGCTCCAGGATGCCGACGAAATGGAGATGAAAGGCGGGCTGTTGAACCCCGCATTGGTCATGAATCTTTTTTGAATCGCTTTATCCATTCCCAATGCCGAAGGCAATATACCCGAGCCAGAGTATGGAATACCCATATATTCAAGCAACCCCTGTATGCGGCCATCCTCTCCGCAGGCTCCATGGAGACAAAGAAATGCAAAGTCGATGAATTTACGAAGATCAGAAACCGGGATTTTTTGGCCAATTCCTGAAATCAATTTATCCTGCTCCGCCTCATTCATTGGACCCAGGCTTTCGGCGTAGAGAGGAAAATCGGAATGGCCGGCAGGCAGAAACTCAACAGGCG
>PLXK01000051.1 GCA_003151415.1 Bacteroidota bacterium | reverse complement strand
TAAACATTTGCCAACTGCCAACTGCCCGTTGCCAACTTAACAGGTCTCCAGATTGCCCCCTATTTCCAACAAAACCGGCATAATACCCCCTTTTAGGCTTTTTGCCGAAAAAAAGCTAACTTTATAGGCAACTTAAAGCCATCGGGCACGTTGTAGTATATATCATCTCTTGCAGTTTCCCCTGAAACTGCCTAAAACATGAAACAGATACTCTTATTCTTTGTTTCAGTCTTCGGATCCTTCACCGCATTTTCTCAGGAATTACCTCCATTGGAATACAATCTGGATATCGGCGATATTGCCAAATGGCCGGCTTCGATGGTTAAAATAAAAGTGACCAACGGAGACACCCTGGTGCTCATCAATTACTTCAATGTATACATTCAGGATGAAATGAAATTTGCCGATGTCAGGCAGAGAGCATCCTGGGACAAGATTAAACGCGACGTAAAAAAGGTTTATCCCTATGCCATCCTGATCAGCGCAAAAGTGAAAGAATGCGATAAACAGGTCGAAGGCATGAATGAAAAGGACAAAAAAGCCTATATGGATAAAGTGGAAAAGGATCTGAAAGGAGAATTTGAAGCTGCTTTCCGAAGCAATACCGTAAGTCAGGCCAAGGTCTTAATCAAACTCGTTGACCGCGAAACCGGTCATACCTCGCATGAACTCATCAAACGGTTTAAAGGAGGATTCAGCGCCTTTATGTGGCAGAGTTTTGCCGTTGTCTGTGGCACCAATCTCAAAGCCAAATACGATTCGGCAGGAGAAGATAAAATGATCGAACAGGCTATCTTCCTTGTGGAGACAGGTCTTATTTAGAGTTGGAGTGTTGATTTTCGGAATTGTTTTATTTTTTTGAGTCCCTCTCCGCTTCACGTCAAGACCCCAACACCCAACACCTTATTTCCTAAACCGACCGGCAACCAATACATCCTTACTTCCAGGGGTATATTTGTAAAATCCTTCCCCTGATTTCACACCCAGATGTCCTGCCATAACCATATTCACCAGCAAGGGGCAAGGCGCATATTTCGGATTTCCAAAACCATCTTTCAGGACATTGAGTATCGACAGGCAAACATCGAGTCCGATGAAATCGGCCAGTTGCANNACGCCGGCTACTCCCTCGTGAAGGGTGATGATGGCTTCATTGATCATCGGCATAAGTACCTTGTTGGCCACGAATCCAGGATAATCGTTCACTTCTGTGGGAACTTTATTCAGTTTCTTTGACGTGTCCATGATCAATTTGGTCACTTCATCGGAAGTGGAATAACCCCGAATGACTTCGACCAGTTTCATCACCGGTACGGGGTTCATAAAATGCATGCCAATGACCTTGTCCGGTCTTTTTGTAACCGAGGCTATCCGGGTGATGGAGATAGAGGAGGTGTTGGATGCGAAAATCGTTGAAGGCGGGCAGATCTTGTCAAGTTCACGGAAAATATTCAGTTTCAGCTCCACGTTTTCTGTGGCGGCTTCCACAACCAGGTCAGCTTGTTTTGCGCCTTCGGACAATTGGGTGTGGGTGACGATGTTTTTTAATGTGGCTTGTTTGGCCTCTTCGGTGATCAGTGCCTTGCCAACCTGGCGGTCGAGGTTTTTGCTGATGGTCTGGATCGCCTTATCCAGGGCGGGCTGGGAAATATCGACCAGGGAGACGCTGTATCCGAATTGGGCAAAAGTATGTGCAATGCCATTGCCCATTGTTCCCGAGCCGATTACTGTAATGTTTTTCATAATGAATGTTGGGCTGAAAATGTTTGGTAAAAGTAGAAAAATAATGAAGATGTTATCCCGGGTTGTGCAATTGAAAAATTCGTTTGAATTTGAAGATCCCCTAACCAGGGAAATTCAAAGGGATAAACGGGATGCCCGAACTCAAAAGCCAGACCTGCATTACACCAGCCTGTTGCACAGTTGCTGTAAAATCCTTGTTTATTTGCCTCTGCCCTGCAGTACGATCAGCACGGTGTAAATCAGGATTTTGAAGTCGACATACAGGGACATGTTTTCGATATACAACAAATCGTATTTCAAGCGGTCGATCATTTCCTCCACATTCTCGGCATAGCCGTATTTCACCTGGCCCCAGGAAGTAATGCCGGGTCTGACTTTGTGAAGGTGGCGGTAATGCGGAGCCTGTTTCATAATCAGGTCGATAAAATGTTGTCTTTCCGGGCGCGGACCAACCACCGACATTTCACCGATGAGTACATTGTAAAACTGGGGCATTTCATCCAGACGGGCTTTTCGCATGAATTTTCCGAAACGCGTGATCCGGGGGTCATCTTCGCTGGAAAGTGCAGGGCCCATTTTTTCAGCATCGGTATACATGGATCTGAATTTGTGGATATAAAAAGGTTTGCCATGCAGACCGATTCGTTCGTGGCTGTAAATGATTTTGCCTTTGGAAGAAAGTTTGACTCCGATGGCAAGAAAAAGGTAGATGGGTGATCCAAGGAGCATGGCCAGAATGGAAACGACAATGTCAAACATGCGCTTGGCCGAAATTTCCCAGGCAGGCATAATCGATTTCGAGACCTCTATGAGCGGGGCGCCGAATATGGAGGTCATTTTCACCTGGCCCGATAAAATATCATACATGTCGGGAATGATCTTGATGATAACCGGGGTGTCGCTGAGCTCGTTGACAATTTTCTGGATGTTGCGGTGTTCCGAGGATTCGATGGCAATGATGGCTTCTTCCACTTTAAAGGTGGTGATGATGTTTCTCACTTCCTCGATTTCCCCGAGATGGGAAAGTTTTTTACACAGTTGTTCGGAGGCGCCGTTTTTCTGATCCACATGGACAAACCCTACGAACTTATTTCCCCAGGCTTTTTTCTGGCTCTCCATTTCCGTATAGAGCTTCAGTGCATTTTCATTGCTTCCTATGAGTACGGTGTTGAATCCGATCTGACGGGTGTGGATGCGGTTGTTGGTGATGCTGGAAAGAATAAGACGGAAAATGGCCGTGAGCGAAAAATGCAGGGCAAAGAGGACAAGAATGCTCTCGTAATAAGTCCGGTAGGAGACAATGATGTCGTTCAACAGAAGCGAAAAGAAAATAATGAGCACCCCGATAGAACTGATGACCAGGGTCTGCCCGAGTTCTTTGAGGCGGGATTTGCGGTAGATGTTGCCGTAAGTTCCGGTAATGGTGTAAAGAAAGACCCAGAATACGGCAATGGAAATCAGGTCGAAAAAGAATTTGCTGTCGAACACCACCGGTACTTTGACCCCGAACTTTTCTGTTTCAATGTAAAGCTTTCTGAACCCGTAAAACGATGTCCATGCAATCATTGCCGCGGCAGTGTCGAAAAAAAGATACCTTAAAACCTGTAAAGTTTTATTCATTCAACTCAATGTATGAGTTTGAGATTGTCAATATGCATTTCGGCAACCCCTCCCAGCAAAGGATCGCGGTTCATCGCAAAATAAATCAGGTAACCGCCTCCCAGCGGGATGCCGTTCAATTGGTCTGTTATCCTAATATACATCTTTTTCCAGACAGTTGTCGGATAAAAAGTAACATATTGAAGAAACTGTGAAGTACTGGGGTTTACAAGACCCATGACAAACTCGGTATTGCACTTGAAATTGAGTTCAAGATAAACCTCTGTACCCGATCCCGGGCGGGTAAACTGAACGGAGGACTGGCATTGAAAGTGATTGTGAGGATAACCTTTTTTGCTGAGTTTGCCATCCAGATAAGCACTTCCGGAAGCATGTCCCTCGAATGGCCGGATGGTGTCCTGAAACATGGTTGTATCCGTTCCTACGCTGTCAATCAGAGAGATGCCGGGGAATTCAAAATTCTCCATCCAGTCGAAGGGATGCGAGTTCGGTGTGTATGCCGTTACCGGTTTCACTGTGGTTCTGGTTCCCGGAACGAGGTTCATGTTGAGCGACCATGTGTTATAAAAAGGATATGCATGGCGTTCGGCGGAAGCCCCGTTTTCTTTTACCCCTGGGGCGATCTGCACGGTATGGTTTCCCGAATAGGGAAGCGGAACAGTGGCCGGAAGTTCGAATGCCCCCACCAGATTGTTGTCGACATACACCCAGGCATCGGTGATGTTGTGCGAATTGCTTCCATCCTGCCCGGGTGAGGTGTTGAGTTTAACCGAATCGATATGGATATAGGTTGGAATGACTTCGGGTTTGCCGCAGGAATGCAGCAGCAGTCCTTGTAAAAGGAACAGCAGGATCGTAAGCTGGAAAATAATCCGTTTAGTAAGTTTCTTTATCATGCGGCCGACAAAGGTAAGAAACGAAACAATCAGGAATTTATTGTTTTCGCCCCGGGAAGACCTGCATTTTGATTCATTTTATCGATGATCCGGAAAGCCACGTCCAGGGCTTTGTATCCATCATCAATATTTACGGGAGGCTCTGTGTCGTTGAGGATGGCAAAGGCGAAATCTTCCAATTCGCATTTGATGGCATTCAGGGGAGCCACTTCGGGATTGTTGAAATAAATTTGTTTGCGTTGTTTTCCCGGTCCCAGATCGATGGTCACTCCAAAAGGATCTTCCGGATCTTCGAGATTCTTGATGCGGGTAACAAAAACCTGCTTTTCAAGAAAATCAACCGAAATATAGGCATCCCGTTGAAAAAAGCGTGTTTTTCGCATATTTTTCATGGAGATACGGCTTGAAGTAAGATTGGCCACACAGCCATTGTCAAATTCAATACGCGCATTGGCAATATCCGGGGTTTCGCTCACCACAGCCACACCGCTGGCACTTATTCTTTTTATGGACGAACGAACAGTGCTCAATACAATGTCGATGTCGTGGATCATCAGATCCAGAACAACGGAAACGTCGGTTCCTCTGGGATTGAATTGGGCCAGGCGATGTGTTTCCACAAACATGGGCTGGTCGCAAAAAGGCCTGGCCGCTATAAATGCCGGATTATAGCGCTCCACATGACCAACCTGTACTTTCACATCGGCTTCTTTGGAGAGTGCAAGAAGCGATTTTGCTTCTTCCAGAGTATTGGTCAGCGGTTTTTCAATAAAAACATGTTTTGACCTTTTGATGGCCCGCGATGCAGATTCATAATGATAAAGAGTAGGGGTAACCACATCGATGGCATCAACATGTTCCATCATCTCGTCGTATGAAGAAAATGCCTTTATATTAAATTCATTTTCAACCTGTTGCCTTGCCTCAGCAGAGGTGTCAAAAAAACCGGCAATCTCAAAATCCTTGATTTCTTTGAGGAGTCTGATGTGAATCTTACCCAGGTGGCCCGCTCCTAAAACTCCTATTTTTAACATTGGCTTGTTGATGTTTGGACAAAGTTATTTCTATTTGGAGCCTTGAATTCTGTTACTTTCGGAATCTATCAACACACCATTGTTAAGCCCAAAAAGATTATGGAGGATTCGCTCAAACACCAGGGACTGAGAAAAAAGCTTGTGGACCGTCTGAAACTGCAGGGTATACACAATGTACAGGTATTGGCGGCAATCGGAAGAGTGCCCAGACATCTGTTTTATTTCGATTCCACATTTGCCGACAAAGCCTATGAGGACATTGCCTTTCAGATCGGAGACGGGCAAACAATTTCGCATCCGTACACCGTTGCTCTTCAATCGCAGCTGCTGGATGTAAAAAAAGGAGAGAAAATTCTGGAAATCGGTACCGGTTCGGGATATCAGACGGCAGTTTTGCTCGAACTCGGGGCTAAAGTGTTCTCTATTGAAAGACAAAAAAATCTGTTTGACAAAACAAAAATGCTTCTTCCGGCAATGGGCTATGAGGCCAAATTGTTTTATGGCGATGGATACAAAGGATTACCACAATATGCACCGTTTGACAAGATAATTATCACTTGCGGGGCACCCGATACCCCCAAAGCCCTGCTCGAACAGATCAAAAACAATGGACTTCTGGTTATTCCGGTCGGAGCCACCGAACAGGTGATGACAACCTTCCTTAAAACCGGTGATAATCAATACGCTAAGGAAGAGTTTGGTTCCTTTCGGTTTGTTCCGATGCTGCAAGATAAGGCCCGTGGAACAGATAGTTGTAAACAATGACCTGTTAGGAATCACCTTATTGTTCATAACTGCAGAAAGGATGAAAAAGGACTACATTTGTATCAGATTTAGTATTACGTTAATATTAATAAAAAGTAAAAATTGATAAAACCAAAAACTATGAGCATGAAAAAATCAACACTTTTCCTGGCACTGGCGATAGGTACGACTACAGCTTTTGCACAGGATTTAACATCTAAAAAAGGAGAACCTTATCTTCCTGAGGCAGGTGACTGGGCAATCAGTTTTGATGCCACCCCTTTTCTGAATTATGCCGGTAACCTGTTCAGCGGATCGACAGCTCAGAATGTGGCTCCGACAGCCAACTGGACAAATGCCAATCAGATGACCATCGTAGGCAAATATTTCAAAGACGAAAAGACAGCATACAGAGCCATTGTTCGCCTTGGTTTTGATTCAAATAAACAAGTGGGCGAAATTACCGATGCCACTTCTGTTGGAACCATCAATTTCCCTGCGCTCAGACCGCAAAAAGAAGACGATGTGAAACTCAGACATCACTATGTGGGAGTCGGTGTGCCTCTGGAAAAAAGAAGAGGCAAAACCAGGCTTCAGGGTTATTATGGAGCCGATGCGATGATCTGGACTACCGGTCAGAGTGCAAAATATGACTACGGCAACACCCTGGCTGCAAGTGGAACCACTCCTGTTACTGTGAACGGAGCAACAACCACCAATTTCGGTATCAACCCTGTTCTTGCAAATTTCAATGGTGTGGCAAACAATCTGGTAAACGACAGCTACGGCAATCCGGCCCGGATCACCAGTGCTACTGTTGGTCAGACTTTCGGTATCGGTCTTCGCGCTTTCATCGGTGCCGAATACTTCATCTTCCCGAAAATATCCATTGGTGCTGAATACGGATTTGGTTTCGGTTTTTCAACTACCGGAAACTCGTCTTATTCTACCGAAAGTGTCGGCGGAACGCCTGCTTCTGTCGGAACACAAACCATCCTCGTGAAAAGGACCAGCGCGATCGGTCTTGATAACGACCTCAATGGAGGTGGCAGCGGAACAGGTAGCGGTGCTATCAAACTCACGCTTCACTTTTAACCGAACCTGATTTTATCAAAGAAGCCGTCCTGATTCTGAATCGGGACGGCTTCTTTGTTTTTTAAAAAAATCTGCTGAAACGTAGTCTTTTGCTTGCTATTTCAAATGGCGTTGTGTCTCCCGCTGAACATCTCTCTTCTTAATATCTTCCCGTTTGTCAAATAATTTTTTTCCTTTTGCCAGGGCAATTTCGATCTTGGCCAGGCCTTTGTCGCTCAAAAACAGCCTGAGCGGGATAATCGACAGGCCCTGATCCTTCAGATTGTTCTGCAGCTTTCTGATCTCGCTTTTGTTGAGCAGCAGTTTGCGGTCCTGTTTGGGCTGATGGTTGTAATGCGTGGCTTTTTCGTATTCTTCGACCTGCATGTTTCTTAACCAGACTTCCCCTTTTTCAATCACGCAAAAGGCATCGGTGATATTGGCTTTTCCCTGACGGATGGATTTGATTTCAGTTCCGGCCAGCATCATTCCGGCCACAAATTTGTCGAGAAAGGCATATTCGTAACTCGCCTTTTTGTTCCTGATATTGATGTTTGGTTGATCCACCCGGTAAATTTACATGAAATGCCTTTCATTCGAAAAAAAACAATATTCCCGGCTCTTGCACAAAAGCTTCATCGTGTGAGCCATTTCCAACGAAAACGCCTGTAGAGCTCCGGCAAAAAAAAGCCACCTCTTTCCTGATCGCCTTGGCCATGGATGGGGCCCAAAGCGGGGCAAATACTTCCGCCTAATTCGGTATCTCCGCCTCTTTGTCTGAGAAATATGCGATATTTGCCTTCCGATAAAAAAGCATCTGTACGGCATATTCCTGCAGATTTTGAAAAAACAATTCCGCAAACAGCAACCACATCCAACAAATAAAAACAGATCATGTCAGAAGGAAGACAAATTATTTTTTCAATGGTCAACGTCAGCAAGACGTTTCCGCCCAGCAAGCAGGTTTTGAAAGACATTTACCTTTCATTTTATTACGGAGCGAAAATCGGAATCATCGGTCTGAACGGTTCGGGTAAATCGACCTTGCTCAAAATCATTGCCGGTGTTGAAAAATCATACCAGGGTGAAGTTCACTTTTCACCGGGATATAAAGTCGGGTATCTTGAACAGGAACCCAAACTGGATGACAGCAAGACCTGCATCGAAATTGTGCGCGAAGGCGCCCAGGAATTTGTGACCATCCTGAAAGAGTACGAAGAGGTGAACAACAAATTTGCTGAACCCATGACCGATGAGGAAATGGAAAAGCTATTGAATAAACAAGCCCGTCTTACCGAACTCATCGATCAGCACGATCTCTGGAACCTGGACAACAGACTTGAAATAGCCATGGACGCCCTTCGCTGCCCGGAGAGTGATACGCCTATAAAAAATCTTTCGGGTGGTGAAAGAAGACGGGTTGCCTTGTGCCGCCTGCTTATTCAGGAACCTGAAATTCTTCTGCTGGACGAACCGACCAACCACCTGGATGCCGAATCGATCGACTGGCTTGAGCTTCATCTTCAAAATTACAAGGGAACGGTCATCGCCATCACGCACGACAGATACTTCCTCGACAATGTGGCGGGATGGATACTCGAACTCGACAGAGGAGAAGGCATCCCCTGGAAAGGCAATTACTCTTCCTGGCTCGAACAAAAAGGAAAACGTCTGGCCATGGAAGAAAAGACCGAAAGCAAGCGCCAAAAGAATCTGGCACGCGAACTGGAATGGGTCAGAAAAGGAGCTAAAGGCCGGCAAGCCAAACAGAAGGCGCGTTTGCAGGCTTATGACAAAATGGTCGGAGCCGATGTCAAAGACAAGGAAGAACAACTCGAAATTTTTATCCCGAACGGACCGCGTCTGGGTAATGAAGTGATTGAAGCCATCGACGTTTCCAAAGCTTTTGGCGACAGGCTTCTTTACGAACATCTCAATTTTAAACTGCCTCCCAACGGTATCGTCGGAATCATTGGTCCCAACGGTGCGGGTAAAACGACCTTGTTCCGCATGATCATGAATCAGGAACAGGCAACATCCGGAGAATTCAAGGTAGGGCCCACCGTCAAGATCGGTTATGTGGATCAGGCGCATACCGACATTGACCCCAATAAGACGGTATATGAAGTCCTCTCGGGAGGCAATGAAGTGATTGAAATGGAAGGCAAGACCATCAATGCCCGTGCCTATGTGGGCCGTTTCAATTTCAACGGACAGGATCAGGGCAAAAAATGCGGTGTGCTTTCCGGCGGGGAAAGAAACCGTTTGCATCTGGCCATGACGCTCAAATCGGAAGCCAACGTGCTGCTGTTGGATGAACCGACCAATGACATCGACGTCAATACCCTCCGTGCACTGGAAGAAGGTCTTGAAAATTTCGCAGGTTGCGCCGTAATCATCTCACACGACCGCTGGTTCCTCGACCGGGTTTGTACCCACATCCTTGCATTTGAAGGCGATTCGCAGGTGTATTATTTCGAAGGCGGCTATTCCGAATATGAAGAGAACAAGAAAAAACGTTTGGGCAATGTTGAACCCCGGCGCGTTCGCTATAAGAAGCTGACGGTTTAACGCTGTATGGATTGACAGAATTTTTTGATTTAAAACCCTTTGCATGCATCGTATAGCCAGCTTTTTTATTCTTTCGGGATTCTGTTTTTGGATGGGTTGTACCTATTCCACAACCAAAACGAATGGCACTATCGACTCTGAATCGAGAACGAAAATAAAAAATCTGACTGACCGCCTGATCGTGGAAATATACCGGGGCGATGTGCATAAAGTGACCGAATTGTATTCGGATACATTAAAGAAGAAATTTGGAAACACAACTGCAAAATTTGTAGCGACAATAAAATCAGTTTTGATTTCTACCAAATATACTTTTGCAAATGAATATCTGGCATCGAATTCTGAAATTGGTAAAACAGGTACCATAGATAAAAAATTTACCGGCGGAGACTACATATTGAAATTTCCGACTAAGACCAAAGAAACCTACATTGCCCTGGTTGTCCCGGAAGGGAAAGAAAATCAAGTTCTTTTAACGTGTATTTATGGAAAATTCGGAGAGGATTGGAAGCTCACGGCCCTCTGGGCAAGCGATTATTCTTTTTACGGAAAAAATGCACTGGAGTATTATAAACAGGCGCAGGAGAAATTGGCAAAAGGGAATCTGGTTGAGGCATTGAGCGATGCCAATATGTCGGAACTTGTTCTAAGTCCGGCCGGGGAATATTTTATCTATCTGAAGAATGAGGAGATAAAAGCATTTGTCAAGTCAACATTGAATAAGACCAAGAAAAAGCTGCATATGCCTTTGGATGTTGGGCAAATTAAAACCGTTCCGAAAATATTTAACCTGGGTTTCGTTCCGACAAAAGATGGAATTTGCCCGATTGTGGCCTATGTATCAAAAGTAAATTTTAGTGATACCATCGCTTTAAAGGATGAAAACAATCAATTAAAAGAAATCATCCGGAGCGTCCTGCCGGGAGTTACAGAGAATAAAAAGTGTGTTTACTTCAGGGCTTACAGCGAACTGCCAGAAAAGAAAAAAGAGGTGAACACATATACCTTTATGGTGCGTCCAATGGACACCCTCCAAACACATTGAATACCCCTTGTTCAGGCGAATCAGTCTTTCACCTTCACAACCACTTGCAATGAAGCGGCTTTCAGGGCCTCTGCATTCAGCTCTCCGATTTTCGGATAATCGGCCGGAAGAACACTTGTGGCATTTACATCATAATTCGAATCCAGCATGATTGTGGTCTCGTTTATTTGCGTGGCGCTGAGTGCATAAGTTCCCACCCCGCCGGTCCAGGCGTTTTTTAACTGATCGGCATTCATCAATTCAACCTTTGCATCAAATACCAGATAAATCTTTTGCACATCGCTGTAACAGAACCTCGGGTAATAAACGGTTGTGCGTTTTCCCCCGGAGTAGGGAAGTACGGTGTGCCTGATCAATCCGCTTACAGAAACAGCATACATGTTGTTGTCGATCTGACGGGCGCCTTCCTTGGGATGGAAGTTTTTTTCTGTTGTAAAAAGGAAGGGGTTCGTTTTTTCTGCAACGACAATTTTAGCCGAATCGGGGACATAACCCGAATTGTTTTCTTTTTCATCCCTCAGCATGTCTGCAAGGAATTCTTCATTTTTCTCCGATCCGGAAATAAGGCCGAAACGCTCGTTTGTAGACACGCAGCCCGACCGGCTTTGCCTGTCTTTGCGTGTTATGCTTTTCTTTTTCAACTCAATATTCAGGAAGACATTCGTTTTGGAAAAGTTTCGTTGCTTGTCCGACACAGGAAAGGTGAACTTGCGTACGGGGCTTTCAATATTGTTTCTGGATATCAGGATGGCATCGGTACCGCCCAGCTCGATTGGCACTTCGCCAAATTCGTAAATGTGTTTTTTGCCTGGAAGGAAAAAGTAATAGAAATGGTTCTTAAACTCAAACCCCATGAATTCCTGTGTGGATGAATGAATGGTTACAAACTCCTTGTCGAACTCTCCGGTATACCGGTTCTTCGCAAGACCCAGGAAATAATTCAGCTTCAGTTCTTTGAACATCCGGTCGAAAAAACTGAACATCAGGGATTCCATCACCTGGTTGTTTTTCAGGTAATAGTCCACCGAGTTTTCATATTCGCTCTCGCTTACATCAATCACATGAATGTGATCGTGCACATAGGTGAAGAAACGCGTGATGCGTTGAAGCGTATCCGGATTCCGGCTATAGGTCAGGTAATTGTCAAATTGATCATTGAAATGTTTGGTGATACGGGCCTGTAAAAAATCGGAATTAAGCCCGTTTGTCCGGTTTAGCCGTTTTGCATATTCAAGCCAGCTGGCGGGTTCAACAGCTATGTCATACTGGTAGTCGCGTTGTGTGCCCGACCATGTGTAGGGTATTTTTCGCACTGCATAACGCATAAAAGGGAATTCATATTCCGGGACACACAACTCTTCCGCGCGCTTGGGCGGAAGATTGGATACTCTCCAGCAAATTACGCGCTGGCCTTTGATCGTATCTATTCTCGGACGCGGCATATTGTTGTAGCATTTCGTTTCTGTCACAAATCCAAGAGGGAGCGATTTGGTATAGCTCGAATGAAGACAAAACGAAGCTTCGTCATTTAAAAAGACTTCATCATAGGAATAAAGCCTTTTTGTTGTCTGCAGAATAACGATTTCCACCTCATCACCAATTTCAACGCCGGGTATTGAAAAACGAAGCAACTGCACCCCGTTTTGTTCGCCATTGGGGATGTCCACTTTCATCTCGTGAATATCTGCCGCGTTGAGATCGATCACCGTTCCATCCGGCTTGATGGTGCGCGCATCCAGTGTGCGGATCTCCGAAGAGGTGTAGTTGGGGATATTTATCTGTGTGCGTGTCCGGATACCGGCGGGTGTGAGGATTTTGAGTTTGAGGTGCGTAAAAATGTTGGAATGAACATCCTTCCCTGCGTTGGCTGCATTCATCTCTACCGTGAAGTAAACATCTTTGGAAACCAGGATGGCGTCTTCGGAGTGGAAGGTATCGGCAACGGCATCGTATTTTCCTTTTTCAGCCCATTTGAATTCCCGGCTGCTGACCTGCGCGGCAACCGTTGCTGCATTGGCCAGACAAAACAGAATGACCCCCAGGCCAGGGTTCAGCATCCTGATGCGGAACAGATTTTTAAGGGCCCGGAAAGCTTTTTTTTGTGCAAGGCAGAGAGACTCCGAATCAGCTGCCGCGGTGGCGCTTAGTGTTGAGATCATAAGGCGTCGGTATAAATAAGCATTTGATTCAACGTATATTCGATAAGTGCATTGAGTTCGAAATACGATTTCGTTTTTTCTGCCGGAATGAGAACATCATTGTACGAATAGGAATAGCTGACTGTAATGGTCTGCTCGTTGGTTTGTTCAGCCTTGAAGTCAAAGCGGAAACCGTCTTTGTCAAAGCTGACCGGCTCAACGGGTTTGAGTTTGATTTTTTTTCCTGTGCTGATTCTGCATGAAAAACGGTTGTCCAGGGTCTGGTAAGTGATGATGCGGGTACCGGGGTTGGCTTTCTTCGGGTATTTATGCGGGAAAGGAAGAAAATTCAGGTCAACGGAATGCTTTCCATCAAACAAAGCCAGTTTGTTGGCGGCTTTCATATCCCCTTTAAAACAGGTGGCTGAATCTGTTTCTGTTTCCGTTAAAGTGGAAAAGGAAGTGTTTCTGGCTGTATTTTCCAGAATCTTGTGTATGGATAGGATGAAGTCGGCCGGAGATTCTGAAAATTTCAATTGCAGGGCATCGTGCCGGCTCAATCCATGCCAGCAGTAGGAAACACTTCCTGCCAGGGAATACTCGACGGGAACAAGATTCATTTCGCAGGAGCTTCGGTTGAGGGTAAGGGGCACCTTCGGAACGGCAATCCATTCCCCGCCTTTGTCATCGATACGGTAAATACCCGTTCCCTGTATATGCATGCTCGGGAAGCCGTACATGCAAACCGGGTCGGTTGCGTCAAGAAAAATCCATTTGTCTCTTTGGCGCACCACACAAATCATGTGGTTTCCTGAAGCCAGGCTCGGGAAATCCATTTTGCATTCGTGCGAAAGTGTGGAGGAGATGGCTTTGTAAGCATCAACGCCGTAATGCTTCAGGGCTTCGCACAAGAGGTTTGCCATGTCCTTGCAATCGCCCTGACGCTTTAACAAAACATCATTTTCATCCCTTGGCCGGAAGGCTCCCAGTCCGTTTTCAACATCGATGTAAGTAGTTCTTGTTTTTACGTAATTAAAAATGCGTGAAGCGATAGTGTCCGGATCGCTTGCTTTTTTTACGACCGCATCCAGAATCTGGAGACTGGCCGGATTCAGTCCGTGATTTTCGTTCATGGTTCCGTTAAACCAGTTGTTGAGACATGCCCAGGCTTTTGCCCGGTAGCTCAGCGGAACAACGATAAGCCGGATGATGCGGGGAGCGTAATTGTACGATTCGTAATCTTCCAGTTCTTTGGGTAAAGTGATTTTTTCTGATGGACAAGCCCTGAAATGGTAGATTTTGCCTTCGCTGGTTTCTGTGCTGTCGGTATGAAGGGAACCTGCATACGCGGGAATCCGGAAATACAGGAGCATACCCTTGGGTACGCGGACATCATACTCAAAGGTGTCGGTATGCTGAATGTCGTTGATCATCAGCGTGGAGAGGGTCATCAGTTCCTTGCAGTTGAGCTTATAGGCATACAGGAAATGCAGTTCGGGATTTCCTTTGAACGGCCAGGAGAGCACATATTTATTCATTCCGTTGTAGAAAGAGGTGCCCATGGCCGAGGTGTTGTGAACATTTTCCTCTTTCAGGTCCTTGTATTTTCGCCCGGAATTCAGATAGCGGGCGGTGAGTTCTCCGATGCTTTCGAGTTCGGTATAGACAATATCGGTTTCGCGGTTTTCGAGGGTGCTGAATTTTCCCCGGCAATAAACACTGGAGGTATATCCGGCTTCCGGATAATTTATCGTGATGACTTCTTTGTGAAGATTGTAATGAACCGACTGGTCAGCCGCAAAAAGAGTTGAAGGCGCAGCCGTTGCCGCAAGCACAGAGCAGAAATATATTAGTTTTGATATCATTGGCGAATACAAATATACTGGAATGCCCTTATCTCAGAATTATATTCACAGTCAAAATCTGCCCTGAACAATATGATTTCCAGCCTGTTTACAGCGAGGGGAACTTTCTCTGTTCAATCCCCAAGAATCCTTAAATTTGGCGATCTTATTGAAACCAACAGTTTATCAGAAGCTGTAAGGCTGGATTTCATTAAGGATTCCGGATCTGGAGAAGAGAATTTACAAACAGACCCAATTAACTGCATCCAATGGCGGCTCAGAAACCTTCAATACCCAAAGGCACACGCGATTTTTCACCCGAAGAAATGGTGAAACGCAATTACCTTTTCGATTCGATTAAAACCATTTTTCAGAGGTATGGCTACATGCCCATTGAAACTCCGGCCATGGAGAATATCGAGACGCTGACGGGTAAATATGGCGAAGAAGGAGACCAGTTGTTATTCAAGATTTTGAACTCCAGACCGAATGACGCTAAGGAAACGGAAAAGTCGGCCATGCGGGAAGAATTTTCGCGGATGCTCAATGAAACGGTGAACTCCAGAATATTGACCGAAAAGGCATTGCGTTACGACCTGACGGTTCCTTTTGCCCGGTATGTCGTGCAGCACCAGCATGAAATTGCATTCCCTTTCAAAAGATATCAGATTCAACCCGTTTGGCGTGCTGACCGTCCGCAGAAAGGACGATACCGCGAATTTTTTCAATGCGATGCCGATGTGGTGGGAAGCAATTCTTTGCTGAATGAAGTGGAGCTCGTGCAAATGGTCGATGCTGTTTTTAAGAAACTTGATTTTCCTGTTGTCATTAAAATCAATAACAGGAAAATACTCAGTGGTATTGCTGAAGTCATCGGTGAAAAGGATAAGATTGTACAGATCACCGTGGCCATCGATAAGATTGATAAAATCGGTACCGATGGTGTAAACAAAGAGCTGCTTGAGAAGAATGTTTCCCCGCAAGCCATTGAAAAATTACAACCCCTTCTTGCATTCCGGGGGACCACCTTTGAAAAGCTGGCTTTATTGAAACGTTTTTTAAGAGACTCGGAGATTGGGAAGAAGGGAATTGAGGAGATCGAATATATTTTCGATGCCCTGGATGGACTTTCTGCCGGGCTTCAGCTCGACATTACCCTTGCACGTGGACTCAACTATTATACAGGTGCCATTTTCGAAGTGCAGGCCAATGCAGGCACACTCACCAGCAGTATCTGCGGAGGCGGGAGATACGATGACCTGACCGGCATTTTCGGTTTACCGGGAGTGTCCGGGGTGGGAATCTCTTTCGGGGCCGATCGCATTTATGATGTGATGCTGGAACTGGATTTGTTTCCGAAAACAATTACCTCCATGACCAAAATTTTATTTGCGCATTTCGGCCAGGATGAGCAGAGGTATTGCNNCAGTTTGATTATGCCAACAAAAAAGGAATTGCCTATGTGGTTGTTGTCGGAGCAGAAGAGATGAAAGAGCGCCTGCTGAACGTGAAAAACATGACAGACGGAACGCAGGAAAAAATGACCATCAGCGATTTGATTGAGAAACTAAAATAAAAGCCTGCCCGTTGAACATGATTTGCAACGGACATTTCAGATAACCCTTTTCCCATGAACATACACTCCGTCTCGACAAAAAAAATCGATCTTGCCCTTATAGAGAAGGTCATTTACCACGGATACAAACTGGAACTTTCTGCGGAAGCAGTCCTCAAGATCCAGTCCTGCCGCGATTATCTGGATAAAAAAATGCTTTCGCACAAAGCGCCGATTTACGGCATCAACACGGGCTTTGGTTCGCTTTACAATGTGTCCATTCCCGAAGATGACCTGGAACAGCTTCAGCAAAACCTGGTCATGTCGCATGCCTGCGGTACCGGTGATGAGGTTCCTGCCGACATTGTGAAGATGATGCTTTTGCTGAAGATCCAATCCTTGTCCTACGGAAAATCAGGGGTTCAGTTAAGCACCGTGCAGCGCCTGGTTGATTTTTTCAATCTGGATATACTTCCTGTAGTGTACCGGCAGGGTTCATTGGGTGCATCGGGCGATCTGGCTCCGCTGGCCCATTTGTCGCTGGCTCTTATCGGCATGGGTGAGGTCTGGCACGATCACAAAAGACAGGCCGCCGCCGATGTATTGAAAAAATTAAATCTGGATCCGATCATCCTGAAATCCAAAGAAGGCCTGGCCCTGCTCAACGGAACCCAGTTCATGAGTGCCTATGGTGCCTGGTGTCTGATCCGGGCAGCCAAACTCAGCAAGTCGGCCGATGTGGTCGGAGCCTTGTCGCTCGAAGCTTTTGACGGACGCAAAGAGCCTTTCAATGCGAACATTCATGCCATCCGTCCGCATCCGGGACAAATTCAGACCGCAGAAAACATCCGGAAAATACTTTCGGGCAGCGAACTGATCGATCGTGAAAAACAGCATGTTCAGGATCCCTATTCATTCCGGTGCATGCCTCAGGTGCATGGAGCCTCCAAAGATGCCCTGGCTTATGCCGAAGCAGTCTTTGTCACCGAAATCAATTCGGTAACCGATAACCCGACTGTTTTTCCGGAAGAGGATCAAATCATTTCAGGCGGAAATTTTCATGGACAGCCTCTTGCCCTGGCCCTTGATTTCCTGTGCATAGCCCTGGCCGAACTGGGCAATATTTCAGAGCGGCGAATGTATCAGCTCATTGCCGGCTTGCGCGGATTGCCTCCTTTCCTTGTAGCCAAACCCGGTTTGAATTCCGGATTCATGATCCCCCAGTATACGGCCGCCTCCATTGTCAGCCAGAACA